>CALGRQ010000092.1 GCA_937880795.1 uncultured Dyadobacter sp.
CGTTGGTTTGGACGGAATGAGCAATGAAGAGGAGAGACAATTCTTTAAAAATTATCTTGACGCTTTGCCCCAGGGAGCACGTGACAAGTTTATGGATGACCCCTCGGGTGATGACTTTTCATTTTTCCTAGGAGAGCAGTACGACGCGAATAATGCCAAAGTTTTGGAACGGTACAAGCAGTATATGGGTATGGAGAATAATTCTCCTGAAAGCGAAGGAAGAGCGACAGCAGTAACTCCGGCATCAACCAATGTACCGGACGGTGAAGATATGAACGTGGATAACACCATTAATGATAATGAGGCTTACTACGAATATGAAATTGATCTGAAGCCAGGGCAACTGGAGGTTGGAAAAGGATTTATTGTTGATAAAAGCGTTAATACCAAAGATGGTCAAAGCTGGTATTTATTCCGAGTACCTATTAAGGAGTTTACCGGACAGGTAGGAGGGATGTCCGGATTCAAGTCTATACGTTTTATGCGTATGTATTTAACGGATTTTCAGCAACCCGTTGTTTTGCGTTTTGCTCAATTGCAGATGGTGGGTCAGCAGTATCGGAAGTATACCAAGAATTTGGCAACAGCTGGTTTGCAAGAAGTGCCTGAGCCATACGATGCCAAGTTTACAGTGGGAACCGTGAGCATTGATGAGAATGGCCCCAATAGACAAACCACAAATGCGAACAATAAATACATCTACAACATTCCTCCGGGCTGGGTTCGTGATCAGGACAACACACAACGTCCGCCTCTGTTGCTGAATGAGCAGTCGATGAGCCTTTGCGTTAGCGATCTTCGTGATGGTGATTCTCGGGCAGTGTTCAAGAATGTGAATCTGGATCTTCAATTCCGTAAGCGTCTTCGCATGTATGTTCACATGCAGAATGAATTGGATGAAGACCGCATGGTGGGTGCTTTCCTAAGAATTGGAACCGACCTTACCCAGAATTATTACGAGATTGATATCACTAAGCTAAAAGCCACAAGACCCAATGCATCTGCTTCTGGAGAAATATGGCCGGAGGAAAATGAATTGAATATAGCCATTGCGGACTTAGTGAATGCCAAAGCGGCTCGGAATCGTGAAGGAGGTAGAACAAGTGGACAGCCATTTGTGACTCAGTCTATAGATGGCCGATATGGAATTACCGTAGTGGGAAATCCGGATTTGAGTTCGGTTCGGGTGATGATGATCGGTATGCGTAATCCTAAATCGGAAGATGGAAGATCCAAAGCATTTTGTCTTTGGGTGAATGAGATGCACGTGGAAGGGTTTGATGAAACTGGAGGTATGGCAGCCATTGCACAGCTGAATGCAAAGCTGGCTGATTTTGCTACGGTTACGGCATCTGGACGCGTGGAGACTTTCGGTTTTGGTAGTGTTCAGCAGCGAATTGGAGAGCGCTCAAGAAACCTCACCACGGAATACGGATTTTCGTCTAATGTGGCTTTGGATAAGCTTTTGCCACAAAACTGGGGTTTTGTTATACCCGTCTTTTTGAGCTACGATCGACGAAACGTAAGGCCGCATTTTGATCCGCTGGATCCAGATATGGAGCTAAAAACGTCGCTGGATAATTTACAATCGGCAGAGCAGCGAGATGGTTACCGACGAATGGTTGAAGAGAATGCCGTGAAACGAGGAATCAATTTCTCGAACGTTAGAAAAACGAAGACGAAGCCAGGGGCAAAAAATCATTTCTATGATTTTGAAAACTTTGCATTTACATACGCATATAGTGATGATAACAGAAGAAATATTCTGACACAGCAATATGCGCAACGTATGTATAAAGCTGGGATACAATATATTTACAACAGCCAGCCCAAAGCTTTTGAACCATTCAAGAAACTGGAAGCTAAAAACCGGTGGATGGAACTCATCAGAGATGTGAATGTGACGTTGTTACCCAACATGGTATCGTTACGCGCTGATGTGGACAGACGCTTCTTGAAAACGCAGCTGCGTAATGCAGACCGTACAACGGATGGTGTTCAACCTATGTTTGAAAAATATTTCTGGTTTAATCGCTATTACGATCTAAACTGGAGTTTGACCAAGAACATGACCTTGTCGTATCATTCGGCAGCGAACTCTGTGATTGATGAGCCAATGGGGGATATTGATACGCGCGAAAAGAAGGATTCCCTTTGGTCTAATTTCAAAAAACTAGGTCGTATCAAAAACTTTGATCAGAAAATTGATCTTACTTACCGTTTACCATTGGATAGGATTCCGCTGACTGATTGGATGAGCGCGGACTATAAGCACACCGTTGGTTTTAAATACCAAGCCAATGCCTTTGGGCTGGTTGATGCAAACGGTCAACCATTTGGTGATGTGATCCGGAATTCAAGAGATCGCGGGCTTTCTGGTAAGGTCGACCTTGTACTTCTTTATAACAAATTGAAATATCTGAAGTTTGCCAATACGCCTACGGCGGCTCGGAAAAATTTTGCCAGAAGTCCGGGTGATGTGGAAGAAATTGAAGTACGATCGGCCAATGTGCTGAAAAATATAACGAGGGTGTTGATGACCGTTCGTGGTATAAATTTCAACTACCTTCTTCAGGAAACTACTGCATTGCCAGGTTATTTGCGAGCGCCTCAATATTTTGGAATTGATAATATGAATGCGCCGGGCTTACGCTTTGTAATGGGCGAACAGGATCGGGATTTCCATCGTATGGCAGCTTCGAAAGGATGGGTAACAAGAAGCACAGAGCAGAATCAACCGTTCCAGATGACGGTGGCAAAAACCTTTACGGCGAACACCACTTTGGAGCCGTTCAAGGATTTTAGAATGATCATAGATGTAAGGTTAACCAGACAGGATGCATATCAGGAATTCTATCGTCCGGCAACCGATTCTACCGGATTTATATCGCAAAGTCCGTTGCGAAATGGGCAGTTTAGTATGTCGTTCTGGTCTTTCCGTACCGCTTTTGCAAAGGCAAATCGGGATAATTCATCAGAGGTTTTCGATAAATTCAATAATTACAGACACGAAATTATTAATATTCTAAATGAACGAAACCCGGCGGTAGCAGGTGAAAAGGACCTATACAACAGTACGTCGCAGGATGTCTTGATGGCGGCTTTCTTCTCGGCTTATTCAGGAAAAGGAGTGGAGGATCCTAATAAGGTTCGGATTAATCCCTTCCTGAAGTTTCCAATGCCTAACTGGGACGTGACATATAGTGGCCTCTCAAATATGCCCGGGATCAAGAAGGTATTTAGTTCGTTTACGCTACGACATAAGTATTTCTCGAATTACAGCGTAGGTAATTTCACTTCCAACCAAGGTTTCGAGGAAGCATTTGTAAACCTGGCTGTGATGGGCTACCCGCTGTCGGCACGTCAGACGGTTGGTATCACAGAAGTATTGGGGCAGTTTACACCTATATTCTCAATGAGTACCATTACCATGGCCGAACGTTTCCAACCGCTGGTTGGGGTTGATATGAGAACGCAAAGCAAAATTACTGCTCGTGTTGAATATAACCGCGACCGCAGTATAGCACTTAATTTATCCAATGCTCAGGTGGCTGAGTTGTTCAATCAGGATATCACCTTAAATATTGGTTTCACAAAAAACAACGTTCCGTTGCCGTTTAAGATTAATGGGGTTAAGAAAAAATTGAAGAATGATTTAACCATGCAATTGGGTATGACTTTCCGTGATACCCGAGCGATTCAACGCAAATTTGGCAAAGAAGTAATTGTAGATGGAAGGGTAACCAACATCAGTGAAAATACTCCGATTTCAGGAAACATTAACTTCCAATTACGCCCTACCATTAATTATATGGTTAACAACCGGTTGAGTCTGCAGTTCTATTTTGATAGAATGTTTAATGATCCATTGGTTTCAAACTCCTTCTATAGGTCCAGTACTTCGGGAGGTGTTCAGATCAAATTCAATTTGGCAGAATAAAATTTCTATTTGGAAAATCCAGTCTACATCCTGTAATTTGTGGGCATAAAGTCGTTCAAAACTTATATAAATACATTATGAATTTCCCATCTGAACTGAAATACACAGAAGATCACGAATGGATCCGCATTGAAGGCGACACTGCATTCATCGGAGTAACGGATCATGCCCAACAAGAATTAGGTGATATCGTTTACGTAGATATCAATACCGTTGGCGATACGTTGGGAAAAGGTGACGTTTTTGGTTCTGTTGAAGCTGTTAAAACTGTTTCTGATTTGTTTTTGCCACTGGCTGGTACCATTCTGGAAGTAAACAATTCCTTGGATGCTGAGCCCGAACTGGTAAATTCAGATCCTTATGGAAATGGCTGGATGGTAAAAATCAGTTTATCAAATCCAGGTGATACCGATGGTCTTCTTTCTTCAGAGGAATACCAGCAATTTATAGGTGCCTGATCACAAGCCTTAAGCTCCGAAGGGAGCTTTTTTTTTGTAACCAAGATTACGCCCTCGGACATTCAGTAATAGGGGGCTACTTAAAATATTATGAAATTACTTTTTCGCTCTGTCCGCATCATCGATAAAAATTCTCCTGTTCATGGGCAGGTTGTTGACCTTTTGATCGAGGATGGAATCATCACACAAATTGATACCAACATATTGGCATCTGGTGCTCAGGAAATCAAGGGAGAAGGATTGAGTGTTTCGGCGGGCTGGGTTGACATGCGCGTAGCTTCCCGTGATCCTGGCTTCGAACATAAGGAAGATTTAACATCGGTACGTGCAGCTGCATCTCATGGTGGGTTTACGGAAATTGTATTGTTGCCTAACTCGGAGCCTGTTGTACATAGCAAGGATACGCTTAACTATATTCGGCAGTCAGGCCTGGGAGGGTTGGTTAACCTGCATGTAGGGGCAGCGGTAACACGCAAGGCCGAAGGCGTGGATTTTACGGAAATGATGGATTTACATCAGGCTGGGGCAGTCGCCTTTACAGATGGTGTAAACTCGGTACAAAACGCAGATCTCTTCCTGAAAACAATCTTATATCTACGGCCTATTGGTGGGTTGTTGATGAACCGTCCGGAAGATAAGCAGTTAACGCTTTATGGTCAGATGCACGAAGGTGTAACCAGCACGTTGATTGGCATGAAAGGGATACCGACTCTGGCAGAAGAAATGATGGTGCACCGTGATTTGAAATTACTGGAATATGCTTTGGAAAATAACGCATATACTTCGGAAAGTCCGGCTCTTCATATTTCGTTAGTTTCAACCAGACGTGCTGTGGAATTAATCCGCGAAGCGAAAGCCAAAGGCTTGCCGGTCTCTTGCGATGTTGCCGCCCATCAGCTGGCGTTTTCGGATAACGATTTAATAGGCTTCGACACGAACTTGAAGGTGAATCCTCCTTTCCGTCCGACGGATGATACGATTGCACTGCGTGAAGGTTTGGCGGATGGTACCATTGATGCTATTGTTTCTGATCATAACCCGCACGATGAGGAATCTAAAAATCTGGAATTCGATCATGCTGATTTTGGTATGACGGGTTTAGAAACAGTATTCTCATTGTCTGTAATGCATAGTGATCTGGCGGTAGAAAATATTGTTGAAAAGTTGACTACTCAGCCCCGTCATATTCTAAGATTGCCAGCACAAACCATTGCGGTTGGAGCTAAGGCTAACCTTACAATATTTGATGTGGATGCTGAATGGAAATTTGATAGAAGTTATTCCAAGTCTAAAAATACACCGTTTTTAGGGAAGACCTTGCGTGGAAAAGTGAGGGGAGTTGTTAATAATGCCAGATTCGAGTGGTTTGAGTAGCGAGACGGATTTGTCTCGTTTGTGTGATTTAAGGTTAAATATATTATGCAATCAATTATTGATTATTTTAATAAACCTCTGTTGAAAACATCCCTAACGTTTGGGTTGATCACAGGGATTTTGGCATTTGCTTTTTTTCTGGGGCTGTATGCGCTGGATGTAATGCCATTGGGTAAAATACTGGATTTTGGAATTTACATCATAATGATTGCCGGTGCGTGCTGGTATTATCGAAAGACGGTCGGGAAGGGGCTTTTGCACCTATGGGAAGCTTTAACCATAGGATATGTGGTAACCTGTGTTGCGGCCATGGTTAACGGATGGCTCATTTACCTGTTCATAACTTATGTGGATACGAACCTTTTTACACAGTATACCAGCGAAATGTTACAGTTGCTGGATGCCGGTAAGGAGGAGCTGATCAAGAATATCAAGGAGCCGGAATACATGAAAATGTATCAGGAAATTCAAAATATGCAGCCATCGGTGGTGGTGAAGGATGAGATCAGCAAAAAAATGGTGATGGGGATTATCCCTATTTTGATTATATCACTTATCTTCAGGAAACAGGACTACGGAATTTATAGCAATAAGTCTTAAATTTACTTTCCTGCCGTAGTGCACGAACAAACGGTTTGTCATCCTAAACTTACATGGATATGGAAGAAAAAGTATCTACTGCCCGGGTCGCGCTTAAGTATGGTGTTTTGGTGGCTGTGGTGATCATGGTCTATACCACAATCATCAATATAGCCGGATTGTCTCAAAATCAGGCGTTGTCATCGGTGCAATTTGTATTTATGATTGCGGCTATTGTAATGGCCATGAAGGAATTTAGGGCTCAAAATAAAGGCTATATGTCTTATGGTGAAGGATTGGGACTAGGTACTTTACTGTCGGCAGTTATGGGACTATTGGTATCTATGTTTAGCTCTTTTTATAACCGGTTTATAGACCCTACCATCTTGACTCAAGCTTTGGATAAAGTAAGAATGGATATGGAGAAGAGAGGAATGGATGATGCTCAGATTGATATGAGTATGGAGCAGGCACAGAAGTTTATGTCTCCTGGCATTATGTTCTTCACTGGGGTTTTAATGACAATTCTAACAGGATTTATCGTCTCCCTCGTTATAGCGGCGATTATCCGACGTGATAAACCAGTTTTTGAATAGAAATTTCCTTGTGAGGACTGAGTATAGTAAACGAAAATATTGATTGTTAAAGTGTTAGCGATATTTCAGAAGGAAATTGGAAGTTTTTATAATTCGCTCATTGCATATATTGTGATGGGCGTATTTCTTACTGCGGTAGGTTTGATCTTTTGGGTGTTCCCTGACTCAAACATTCTTGATTATGGGTTTGCCGACATGAATTCGTTTTTTAGTTTGGCACCGTATGTCTTAATTTTTTTGATACCGGCAATTACCATGCGGTCACTGGCTGAGGAAAGTCGTAATGGCACATTGGAGTTGCTGCTGACCAAGCCTATCAAAAATCGGGATCTGGTATTGGGTAAGTTTTTTGCTAACTGGGTACTGGTGCTATTGACGATCCTACCTACCTTATTATACTATTTTAGTGTTTACCAATTGGGTAACCCCGTAGGCAATATAGATTCTGCGGCTGTTGTGGGTTCCTATATGGGCCTATTACTATTTTGCGGTGTTCTCGTCGCGATGGGACTCTGGAGTTCTTCTCTGAACGATAATCAGATCGTCGCTTTTATTCTCGCCGTTTTTTTAGGGTTTATCTGGTACTTAGGGTTCAGTGCCGTTTCTAAATTGTTGGGTAGTGGGGCATTAGCTGAGTTGTTTTCATGGATAGCTTTGGATCAGCAGTACAGCGCACTTGGAAAAGGACTTATCGATTCGAGAAATGTGATATACCTGATCACATTATTGGCATTCTTCTTATACCTGACTTACTGGAAGGTAGAAACCCTGCGTAAGTAGGTTTCTGTTTATCGGCTGGATACCCCTCAGAATAATCACATCATCTGTATGAAATTTATGCATATTGCTCTGTTTAGGGTAATATGGAAGTGTTTTTCAGTCATCAAATCAATACATATCTGGCTGTATAGGTTAAATTTGCCCCATACTTTAATTAACGTTTAATGACATTAGCACAAATTTTTAAAATTGTAGATCCTATTGGGAAGAAACTGGAAAGATGGACAGATGCCAGTGTAAACTTTGTTCCTAACATACTTATTGCGGTACTTGTACTGATAGTATTCAGATTTTTGGCTTCCTATATCAGCGGGTTGGTTTCGCGGTTGTTGGGAAAAGCTTCGGATAATGTAGCCATGGTAGGCTTAATATCGGCACTTACCAGAATCGCTGTCGTAGCGGCAGGTTTTTTTATATCGCTGGGTGTTCTGGGATTGGATAAAACGGTTACCTCCTTGCTAGCTGGTGCCGGGGTTTTGGCCTTAGCAGTGGGTTTTGCATTTCAGGATTTAACAACCAACTTTATTTCAGGCGCATTTATTGCGATACAAAAACCGATAGCGGTTGGAGATACCATCGAAACAAATGGTTTTTCGGGAAAGGTAAAGTCAATTGGACTTCGCTCGGTTAAAATTGACAATCAGGCTGGGCAAATTGTGGAGTTACCGAGTAAGGATATCTTCCAAAAGCCTATTTTGAATTTTACGCACACAGGTGAACGCCGAGTAACGGTTGACTGCTGTGTATCTTATCATGATGACCTGGAAAAGGTTTTGGGCTTAACGATGGATACGGTGAAGGCATTGGATTTTCTAAGTAAGACACGAAGTGTAGAAATGAACTATACCAAATTCGCTGAAAGTGGGGTAGAGTTTCAGATTCATTTCTGGATTGATCAGGATAAAATTGGCCCAGGTGGGGCAAAAAGTAAAGCAATGATCGCGATAAAGAATACTTTTGATGCCAATGGTGTAACCATTCCATTTGCCAATAAAGGGCAGGACGTGACGGTTCATATGGCCCAAGCTTAGGCCATAGTTTGTATGGGATCTTTTTAGCTACCTAAACAAAGAGCGACTTTCAGAAATCTGAGAGTCGCTCTTTTACTTGGTGAACCTTAAAAGATTATACTACGATATTAATATCTGTAAGTTTCTGCTTTAAATGGTCCTTGTGGTGTTACGCCAATGTAAGCTGCTTGCTCCTCTGAAAGTACATCAAGCTGAGCCCCAACGTGCGCCAAGTGGAAAGCTGCAACTTTTTCATCCAAAGCCTTAGGAAGTACGTATACTTTCTTCTCGTATGCAGCGGTGTTATTCCACAGTTCAATCTGAGCCAAAGTTTGGTTCGAGAATGAGCAAGACATTACAAAAGATGGGTGACCCATTGCACAACCAAGGTTTACCAAACGACCTTCGGCAAGAATGATAATGTCTTTGCCTTCGATGTTATAAATGTCAACTTGTGGTTTAATTTGAGATTTGGTAGCTCCATAAGTAGCGTTCAACC
Organism: uncultured Dyadobacter sp.; assembly: GCA_937880795.1. Taxonomy (GTDB): domain Bacteria; phylum Bacteroidota; class Bacteroidia; order Cytophagales; family Spirosomataceae; genus Dyadobacter. The sequence goes on from CALGRQ010000092.1 coordinate 9,237, forward strand.
AAGCCATATCGATTTCGTTATCGAAGTGACCGATGTTACAAACTACTGCCTTATCACGCATTGCCAAGAAATGACGATCAGTAATGATTTTGTAGTTTCCTGTTGCAGTAACAAAGATATTGGCACGAGAAGCAGCATCGTCCATCGTTACCACTTCGAAACCATCCATTGCTGCTTGAAGCGCACAAATTGGATCGATTTCAGTAACCAATACACGGCAGCCTGCACCACGTAATGATTCGGCAGAACCCTTACCTACATCACCGTAACCAGCTACAACAGCTACTTTACCGGCAAGCATTAAGTCAGTTGCGCGACGGATAGAGTCTACCAACGATTCGCGGCAACCATATTTATTATCAAATTTAGACTTGGTTACCGAGTCGTTTACATTGATGGCTGGCAAATGAAGGGTACCATTTTTGAAACGCTCGTATAGACGGTGAACACCAGTTGTAGTCTCTTCAGACAAACCTTTAATACCTTCGATCAATTCAGGGTATTCATCAAATACCATGTTGGTTAAGTCACCACCGTCATCAAGAATCATGTTCAATGGCTTACGCTCAGCGCCAAAGAACAAAGTTTGCTCAATACACCAGTTGAATTCTTCCTCGTTCATACCTTTCCAGGCATATACAGGAATTCCAGCGGCTGCAATTGCGGCTGCTGCGTGATCTTGCGTAGAGAAAATGTTGCATGAAGACCAAGTAACTTCTGCACCTAAAGCAGTAAGTGTCTCGATCAAAACGGCAGTTTGGATTGTCATGTGAAGACAGCCAGCAATACGAGCACCCGCCAAAGGCTGTGATGGACCGTATTCTGCACGAATTGCCATCAAACCTGGCATTTCAGCTTCTGCTAGTGTAATTTCTTTCCGTCCCCATTCTGCCAGGGAAATATCTTTAACCTTGTATGGAATGTACGTGTCGGTTGACGTTGCCATTATTTGCGCGTTTAGTTAATGTCTCACTTAATGATACAAAATTAACGAGAAAAACCAACAGGACGCATAAATGTAGATGAATATTGGATTTTTGCTTAGCAAAATAGATAATTCATCTATAAAATACCCTTCATAGACCCAATTTTGCCAATTGGATAGCTATATATTCAAGAACGTAGATATTTTGTCTATCTCATTCAAGTTTTAACCCTTCAATTGCTTTGATGTAGAAGGTTATAGGTTGTAAATCAGTGTGATTAGAACTGGAAATAAATAAACTGAGGCGTATTGGTAAAAACACCCAAATATAATATCGCCAACACTAGAACTGTATAGCAGGTCCAACGTATCCAGGTAGGTTGTATAAACAGCAGGGTTCGTACACTTTGTTTACCCTGCAAGTAGTGAACCAATTCCATAAAGCCAATGAGTGCAATAGCAATGAAAAACTGTCGGCGACGTTCTCCCAAACAAATGTTTTTCATGAAATATTCTGTGGTGAAAAATTCTTGCCAGGTAGGCCATCCGGTTCCTAAACTTTTTACAAGGTTCCACATCACAGTGGTATCCAAGTAATCGGCTCTGAAGAATATCCAGGCAAAACAAACCAGTAGGAAAGTCGTGAGACGTTGCAGGCTGTTATCCAAAAAAGGTATTTTCGAAATTCCTGTTACTGATCGCAAGTAGGCCCTTGGCTGTGCAGTTATGAGCGCAAAAACGCTGTAAAATGCATGCAAGCCGCCCCATATGATGTAATTCCAGTTGGCACCATGCCAAAGCCCGCTGACTAGGAATATAATGGAAAGGTTTATATAACCTCTTAACTTACCAACCCGGTTTCCGCCGAGGGGTATGTATAGATAATCCCGAAACCAGGTAGAAAGAGATATATGCCAGCGTTTCCAAAACTCTGAAATGGTTTTGGACGAATAGGGGCGGTCAAAGTTTTTCATGAGTGTGAAACCCATCACTTGCGCCGACCCGATGGCTATATCCGAGTAACCTGAAAAGTCACAGAATATTTGAAATGCAAAAAATATAGCCGCCACGATTATGGATGGCCCGGCATATTCAGTAGAATGTTCAAATACCTGATTTGCAAAAATAGCCAATCGGTCGGCGATGACCACCTTTTTAAACATTCCCCAGGTCATCAACAGAAGCCCGCTTTTGGCAAGAGCATAGTTGAATTCATGCTTAATTCGGAATTGGTATAGAATGTTTTGTGGACGTTCAATGGGTCCGGCTACCAGCTGAGGGTAAAACATAACATACAGTGCATATATACCAAAGTGCCTTTCGGCTTTCTGGTTGCCACGATATACCTCGAAGGTATAACTCATTGCCTGGAAGGTATGGAAGGATAAACCCACCGGCAATAAAATATTAAGAAGGGGGGAGTCCGTATGGAACGTTGCGTTGATATTGGATATAAAGAAATTATAATATTTAAAGATTGCCAGCACCCCTATATTGGCTATGAGGCTCAGGATTAAATAGTTTTTCTTCCTGCTGGCAGGAGATTCTTCAATTAATATTCCGGCGTAATAGTCAATGACGATGGTGAAGGCGAGTATCAGGATATAAATAGGCCTGAATACCATATAGAAATAGCAACTCGCAGCAAGTAGTAAAATCCAGCGGTATTTATGTTCTATCAGGAAATATAGAATTGTAACGAGCGGGAAGAAAATCAGAAATTCAATAGAATTAAATAACATGGCAAAGTTTTATTAAATGCCTATACTGAGCAAAGCACGTGCGACATTTTTTGTGTGTATATCTCTTGCTTCCTCATTTAAATGAAAAACGGTATCAAAACAGGAACTGTCCGGAAATACCGATTGATCGGGTCCTGCCAAAATTTTTGCTTTAAGGCTGTTGTTCATGATACCTTCTAGTTCATGTACGGCAGTTTCAGTATTGTTATAGAAGCTTTGGGCAATGGTCGGGTATAGATAATATACTTTGGCTCCCTGATCTTCAAATTGTTTTGTAAAACGGTTGATGACATCGATATGTGGCTGGAAATGAAAGGAGGTAACCTTCCCGCCATCATCGTGCACATTTCCCTTGTAATTGTTGAAATGACTCACGATATCGCCTTCCTTATTAAAAGCCCCTCTGAAATAAATCGAGAATTTATCTTCAATTCTTGGATTTTCTAGAATAGTTTCGATTTTCACAGGAGCGTGAAGCCGATGTAAAATGCGAGATTGCCATTTTTCAGTTAAGCCCAGTGTATCACTAACAAAGTTTAAATTTTCGGGTATAAAGTCCGCTGCATACAACTGTGACTCCATATCCCCTTTCACCCCAATGTTATATTCAAATGAAAGGATGACGACATCTCCCTTTTTTATATAGGCTTGGGCGTCGGAAAGGATGTATTCGATACCCAGTGGTGCAAGCAATGCCATATTGACGACAGGCATTCCGGTCTGCTTCCTTAAAAGCGCAGAATTAAAGCCAAACGCCACATTGGATCCCCCAAGTAATACGATTTTAGGAGTTACAATAGACTGTGCATAGTTGTGTTTGTCTACCAAAGCGGCGGGAAATGCATTTTTAGCCACATTTATTGTTACAATGCGGTAGGTTGCTTCAACAAACAGGACAATAATTAAGGAGAGAAGTATAGCCTTTAATGCAAATTTTTTCAAAACTGTAATGCCATTTACTTTTAAGAGTAGGATTTCGGACCTCTGCAAGTCTCTCAAACTTTGCGTAAAAGTATCTGATTATCGGCAAAATTCTAAGCATTGGGGGAAAACAAAAAACGCGGCCAGATTGACCGCGTTTTATTGCATTATATATATAGGCAGAGACTAAACTCCGTAGAAAATTCTAAACCAAAACGGTGAAGCTCTTGAAAATGGCTCCGATACGTACGGCGTCAAAAATACGAGCTTGTGTTCCTCCGTGGTTCAAAACCGATTGCTCGTGTGAGGTAACACACATTTCGCAACCGTTAAGAGCCGAAACAACCAAGCTAAGCAGTTCAAAAAACTCTTTCCCAAGCACCGGATTAACCATGATGCTCATTTTAATACCGGCAGGAGCATTGTTGTAAAACTCCTCATCCATAAAATGTCTGAAACGATAAAAGACATTGTTGGCATTCATCAAGGATACGCAAGCAGAAACCTCAGCAATTTCTTTTTCCTCAGCACCCTCAGCAATGGCAAGTGCCTCAATGGCAGAAATCACGTTTGCATTCTTCTCGTTAATGGCAACGGAAAGAGCAATGAGAAGCGCTTCTTTGCGGTTGATGTTCTGCGATTTCAGAACGTTGGTAATGTTAATTTTAAGATCTTTAAGGTAGCGGTGATCAAGCGATGCTAGTTTGTCAATCAATACGCTTTCGAAATCTGCGGGCAGATTTACCTCTTTATACAAGGAATCTTTGGTATTCCCTGTTGCTGCAAATGGGTACATTGTTGTAGTGAGATTGGTAGTGAGGAAGTGAATTTTTAACCAACATATGATAGCTGGCAGAAGATGACTACCACTATACTGTTTGATTAAATTTCAGTAGACAGTTTAGATAATATATTCACCAAACTGTCTACTAAAAACTTATACTATAAGATTAAGCGATTGTTGCTTCTCCCTTAACCCAGTTACATGGGCATAGTTCGTCTGTTTGAAGTGCATCCAAAACGCGGATAACTTCGTCAACGTTACGACCCACTGAAAGATCATTTACACATACCCAACGAACGATTCCTTGTGGGTCAACGATGTAAGTTGCGCGGTAAGCAATTTTTTCGTTGGCTTCCAAAATTCCTAATTCTTCGGCAAGAGACTTAGAAGTATCGGCAAGCATTGGGAATTGAAGGTCACGAAGATCGTCGTGGTTTTTTCTCCAGGCAAGGTGAACAAACTCGCTATCTGTAGAAGCTCCGATTAAGATGGCATCACGATCTGCGAAATCTTCATTGCGCTTGTTGAATTCCGCAATTTCAGTAGGGCAAACGAAAGTGAAATCTTTAGGCCACCAAAACATCACCATCCATTTGTCAGCATTTTTGTGATCTTCTGAAGTAATGTCATAAAACTCATTACCTTTTTCTAAAGATACGACTGCTGTTTTTTTGAACTCGGGGAACGTTGATCCAACCGATAAAAGTCTATTTGCCATGATTGCTCGTGAGTTTATAAATTGTATTTTTTTGATGTCGCAAATGTACACTCATGGGCACTAGCAGGCAATATTCGGCATAGCACTTAAAGAGGAAAGACTTGTCTTAAATAAATGAATTTAGTTTTTTCTATCAAAAAATTATATTAATAGACAATGTCTATATGTCAATAAAGTTAACCTATATAATTATATTGATAATTAAAGTAATTATATTGGTTAGTTTTTCATCAAAGGCAGAATGGTTTCTAAGGCCATCCCTCTCGATCCTTTGATTAAAATATGAGTGTTTTCTTGCGGATTGTCCATCACCCAATTGTGTAACGAGAATTTATCAGGGAAGTAATAAGCCTTTGGGAGTGCAGCCAACGCATGTTGCATCAACGGGCCAGCCAGAATGACCACATCAAACCGTCCGGCAGCTATTTGCTTACCAATCGCCAGATGTTCTTCCGGTGCTGCCGTGCCCAATTCCAGCATATCACCCAAGGCCAGAATGCGACGTCCACGGACGGGCATTTGCCCAAATTCACGGATAGCCGCCGTCAAAGCCACAGGGCTG
>CALGRQ010000093.1 GCA_937880795.1 uncultured Dyadobacter sp.
ACAAAATCCTAAAACCAGAATCAGAGATGCAGCGAAAGAATTAAATAGCACTGAAGCAGAGCTGATCGCGACGGGTTTAGGGGAGAATGTGATCAGACTAGAAGGTGATTTTAGAGAATTATTGAAAGAAATTGGCTCACTGGGGCATGTGATGGCACTTACCCGTAACGATCACGTGGTTCATGAGCGAAAAGGTACTTATGAAAACGTTTCCTTCAATAACCACGTAGGTTTGGTACTGGGGCCTGATATAGACTTACGGTTGTTTTTAGGCGATTGGAAGTTTGGGTTTGCGGTGCACGAAAACGATCGTCGCAGTTTACAGTTTTTTAATAGCCAGGGTGATGCTGCTCATAAAATATATCTCACCGAAAAAAGCAATTTGACAGCGTATGAAACCTTGGTAAAAAAGTATCAAGCTGCCGAACAGGAGGCTGCATTGCTGGTTTTGCCGAGAGTCGGGCAAACTAAGGAAGATGAAACCATGCCGGATATCGATGTGGCCGCTTTTCAAAACGAATGGCTGGCACTGAAAGATACGCATGACTTTTTTACCCTGTTGAGAAAATACAAATTGTCTAGAAAGCAGGCCTTGCGTCATGCGCCAGAAGGTCACGCCTATCGGATTACTCCTGAGAGTATGAAGACAGTTTTCGAAACCGCTTCGGAAAGACAAGTACCTATAATGGTTTTTGTTTCGAATCAAAACTGCATACAAATACATACCGGACCCATTCAAAAAATATTTGTGATGGGTCCATGGCTCAACATTATGGATCCGGAATTTAACCTGCATTTGCGTCAGGATGCTATTGATGAAGCCTGGGTGGTGAAAAAGCCTAGCGAAGCGGGGCTTGTAACCGGTATAGAATTAATAGACCGGGAAGGAACGTTGTTTAATCAGTTTTTTGGAAAGCGTAAGCCAGGTATTCCTGAGTTGCCGGAGTGGACCCAACTGGTTGAAGATGCAGGGACACGTTTATAGTGTTCAACGAAGAGTAAAAATAATTTCGCCATAGTAATTAGAAAGGGCTGGTCCAACGTGGATCAGTCTTTTTTTGTGACGATATCTAACACTTTTCATCTAACGTATATGCTTTGAACTTTCAGGAATTGAAATGGATCATGTATAGATAAGTATTTATGCCTAAACACCTTATGTGCTGGAAGTTTTTACCATAAATTCTTAAAAATGAAACCCAGGGTGTTGTCCGTTTTGCTACTACAATGGCTACGTAATATGGGCTTTCGCTATGTACTTTTCAGGATTGGATTTGAAGTGCAGAAAAGGACCGGTCTACTAAAAATACGCTTTCCAAAATATACCGAAAATCTGGAATTTATCTCACTTTTAGAATGGAGAAATCTGTCACTACCGTACTTTAAACCCAATTTTCCGGCACTATACACGCTGAAAAATGATGCAGATTTAGGAGTATTGAGAGGTCGAGTAAAGGGTATGCGGCAAAACAAATTTCAATGGTTTAGTGGAAAGGTTTATGAATTGTCCGATTGGCACACGAATCCGGTTACTGGTTACCGCTATCATGAAAGTCAGCATTGGAGCGAAATCCCGGATTTTTTACCAGAAGCGGGAGATATTAAATATGTGTGGGAAAAATCCCGATTCTGCTTTTTGTACGATATCATTCGCTATGATTTTTACTTTGGCGAAGATCAGTCCGACATCGTTCTCTATATCATCGAGAACTGGATCGATATGAACCCTGTAAATTGTGGCCCCAATTGGAAATGCAGCCAGGAAATAAGCCTACGGGTTCTCAACTGGACATTTGCGCTCCAATACTATAAGCATTCGCATACACTCACTGCGGATAGGCTGATGAAAATATTAAACAGTGTTTATCGGCAAATGCAGCATGTATATGCCCATGCGCAGTTTGCCAAAAATCTGGTCAGAAACAACCACGCCATCGCCGAGGCTCTGGCTCTTTACAGTACCGGTTTGATGTATCCATTTTTTGCGGCAAGTACACTTTGGAAGGAAAAGGGTAAGGTTTGGTTTGAAAATGAAGTTGGATATCAACTGGATCCTAGCGGGACGTATTTACAGCACTCGATGAACTATCACCGAATGGTGGTGCAGTTGCTTACAGGGGCGATTCAGATGGCTCATCTCCACGGCGAGCAATGGAGCGATACGGTTTATAGCCGAGCTCGTCAATGCGTTTTGTTTTTAAGGAAGTTTCAGGATGAAAAAACAGGTTGGTTGCCAAATTATGGGAATAACGATGGTACATTATTTATGCCGCTCTCCAATGGTCATTATCGTGACTTCCGTCCTCAATTAAATGCATTGGCGAAGGTTCTGGATATAGAATTGGGTTATACCGGAGCTGTCTGCCAGGAAGAAGCCTTGTGGTTGGGTATTTCAAAAAACGAACTTGCCGAGGTAGAGCCCTATACGTCGGGTGTGGAGTATACAGCCATTCATGGGTATTATAGCCTAAAGGAAGCCAGTGTATTAACCTTTATTAGATGCGGTAGCTATACACATCGCCCATTTCAGTCCGATAATCTGCATATCGAAATATGGGTGAACGGCGACAATATACTGAGGGATGCGGGATCCTATTCTTATTTCGATGAGGACAATACCAGCAACTATTTCACGGGGACAGCTTCGCACAATACAGTAATGCTGGCCAATTTTGATCAGATGAAGAAAGGGCCTCACTTTATGTGGGATCAATGGATTACATGGAGTAAGGGTGGGTGGCGCGTTGGGAAAAACCGAATACGCACGTTTTTGATGGAGCGTTTGAAGGTTTTAAACATGTTGGGAAAGGCATCGTTCACCGTCGTCGGGTAACAAAAAATGAAGGAGCGTTACAATGGGTGGTGGAGGACTGGATCGATAATTTACCTAGTGGCTTAGAGATGCATCAGCTGTGGCATCCTTGTGAATCCTTTTTTGACAAGTTTTCTATACGGGCTTTTGATGCTCATGGGGTAGAAATTCCACTCACTTATAAGCAGGGTTGGTACTCCGAAGTCTATGGTAGCAGGGAGGAAGTGGTAGATATAAAGTTTTCAACAAGCAGTAACTATATCCGAACTTTAATTGTGGAAAACACCGTGTAGTTATGCACATCTTACTCATTCACCAGTTTTTTTTGAAGGATCATGATGGCGGAGGCATGCGCTGGAATGAAATGAGCCGATTTTGGGTGGAGGCGGGGCACCATGTTACGGTCATTACGGGTACAGGGCATTATATGGATCCTAATTGTGCCATTAAATCGGGATGGGCATATAGGCGAATCGTGAATAAGGATGGGGTAAAAGTGATTGAATGTCCGATTTTTCGAAGTGGAAAATCCAGCTTTATTCAAAAACTTTTAAGTTTTATTTCCTTTACTTTCACGAGCATATGGGCAGGGTTGTTTCTTGCGAAAGAGAAATATGATTCGGTGTTGGTCAGTTCGCCTCCTTTGTTTGTCGGTTTGGCGGGAATTGTACTTTCAAAATGCAAGCGTATTCCATTTTTGTTTGAGGTACGGGACTTGTGGCCCGAGTCGGCCATAGAAACGGGTGTTTTAAAAAATAGGTATTTAATAAAGCTCGCATTCTGGCTTGAACGCCTTATTTATCTACATTCCCGCTGTATCAATGTGCTTACGCCTGCTTTTCGCGAGATCCTGATCAGCTGTAAAAATGTAAGACCTGAAAAAATAATATATATTCCCAACGCAGCTGATTTTTCACTGGCGGAGGAAGTGACTTACCATTTTGATCAGGCTCATTTTCGAAAAGCACATGACTTAGCACATCGGTTCATACTCGTATATGTGGGTGCACACGGCATTGCCAATCATCTGATTCAGCTCATAGAAGCCGCCGTATTACTGCAAGGCACAAGTGCATATTTTGTCTTTATAGGAAACGGAGAAGAGAAGCCAATGCTCTTAAAGGATGCGCAAAGACGAAAGTTAAATAACGTACGGTTCTTAGATAAAATGTCGAAGCGGGAAGTTCTGGCTTATATTCTTGCGGCGGACATGGGTATATCGGTACTTCAAAAACGGGAAATATTTAAAACCATCTATTCCAATAAAACCTTTGATTATTTTTCATGCAAAAAGCCGGTTCTGATGATGATTGATGGTTGTTCAAGAACGCTGATAGAGGAAGCTCGGGCTGGGATATTTGTGGAACCTGAAAATCCTGAAGATTTAGCAACAAAGATTCGGTCTTGTATAAGCGACCATCATGTGCTGTCAGAAATGGGAATGAACGGCTATGTATATGCCCAACAAAATTTTGACAGGGAGGTTTTGGCACGGCGGTATTTGGTGTATCTTGAAAAAATTTAATGGAAGACAATAACCATGGTTAATTTTAGAAATATTCACCCCCGCAAGCGCATTGCCCTTGTTGCGCACGACAACCGCAAGGCAGAATTGATGGATTGGGCGTACGCCAATCGAGAAACGTTGGCAAATAATGAGCTATACGGTACCGGAACTACCGGAAAGTTATTGGAAGAAACCTTGGGGCAGCCAGTGGCTCGTTTGCTGAGTGGGCCCTTAGGTGGTGATCAGCAGGTGGGGTCGATGATTGCGGAAGAAAGAATTGATTTATTAATATTTCTTAAATTTGTTAAAATACAACAAGGTGAGAAATTTTTACAGCTTTTTAATTTATACCATTTTTGGTATACAATGCCTCATGTATGCCCAAGTCTGCCCA
>CALGRQ010000094.1 GCA_937880795.1 uncultured Dyadobacter sp.
AACACTTCCAGAGGCGTTCCGGAGAATTGGAAACAGAACGGCTGCTGGTATCCGGAACGCCTCTGGAAGTGTTCTATACCAAAAGAAGGGGCCGATCTCCATATGCTGACATGCCTCACCCTTTCACACAAATTACTTTCCCTAACGGTTACCTTGTCACTACACCACAAGGCTGGGTGGTGATGCCAATGGGTTTCGAAATTGCGGGGGATCTGGGTAAAGATCGGTTTTCATCCTTACTTCCGGCAGACTGGCAGCGCGACGAATAATCGCTACTTTTTAGTATTTTCTAATACAACAAAGGGCATATCAACTCCCCAATTGGGTTTGAAATTATCTTCATTCATAAATCCTCTGGAGTAATTACCCAAAACAATATCGGGGTCTCCATCGCCATCTATATCGCTCACATCCATGCATATCCAGCGACCGTATTGTGATACGGGAATGGCATGTGCCGTAAGGTTCATTGTTGGGTTTTTAGTAGAAGTGTTATTTTCGAAATACATAAAACCCTCTTCCGGATTATTCTTTAAATCGGCAAAAAAAGCGATGGTAGCCAAATCTATATCACCGTCCATATCAAAGTCGGTGGCCAATACTTTGGTAGCCCCGTTTACCGGGTAAAAATAGGTTTGCTCGAAATTCATATTTCCTGAATTTGTGAAAATATAAATCCCATGGTATGGCTTCAATATACGAGAATAGTCACTGTTATCGCCTGCGGTATATACAATATCAAGCTTTCCATCCTTGTTCATATCGGCCAACTGAAAGCTACTGGACCCGTAAACCGGTGGGAAGCGCAGTATATTTTTTGTGTCAAAACCTCCCTTTTTGTTGTTTGTAAAAAGCCATATTCCCTCGTCTCCATTGGCAAATAGGGTCATGATATCCATCCACCCATCCGCATTAAAATCACCGGTAATACTTTGGGTAGCACCTGTTATTTCGCGAATGGGTACGGTTTGAAAAGTCTTATCCGGTTTTTGAGTTAATAAATAGAGTCCGCCTTTGTTATGGCCGAAACTGCTGGTAACATAATCATTGAGTCCGTCTTTGTTAAAGTCAGCGGATACAGTCTGAATGGGCCGTAATAAGTTGGACGCTATGGAGGTAAGGTTTTTATCGGAATTGTTAAATAGTAACACATTACCAGAAGGGACATCCAGCGCTTTCATTTCGCCTATACAGGTGATTGCAGTCTGTTTGTTTACACCGAAATTTATATGAACCGCCGGCGAAGGCAATGGGGTAGACGACACCTGTTTTAAATCGCTATTCCATTTGTATAAATTACCGGTTTCTGAATCGCTGGTATAGAGTGTTCCGTTAGCCGCATCAATGGCAGTTAGCGTGGTGGTGGCAATTTGATCAGGGTTTGGTTTTGGCGTTTTAAGTTTGAATAAGCCCCAGTCCTTTAATGGCGGTTTATTAGCTAGGGCAGGCTTTAAATGTTCGGGCGCAAGGGAATCGTAGTAGGCTACAATCGTCATCCAGTCGGCGTATGAAATGGCTGATCGTTCATTTTGATAATACGCACTATTCTGCCATACTTCCAGCCCCAGTTGCTTGGCCATGGCAGGTAATACCCGCTTTTTCCAGGTTTCTTTGTCCAGCAACTCAGGAGATATTGGTAAGTGGCAACTACTACAATATTTCGCCGACAATTGCGCTCCGGGAGAATACATTTCGTTCGTATTTTCTCCCTTGTTATTTTCCGACGAGCACGAAGCCAGTAGCGCACAGAGTAGAAGAGCTGGGAGAAAGGAAAGTCGAAGCAAGGATCCTTAAAGTTGGAGAATTAACAGCGATGAATTATTTTCAATAATGATACGAAGAAAGTAGTTAAAGTGGAATTCAGGGGCGATATTTTTATAGAAGTCATGACTTTAAATTTATTTACACTGTTGAGCGGAGCGCTTATACTTCGTATTAAAAATTGATGTTAAGAAGAACTTTGTACACGACCACGAAGTGTATCTTAATATAGAATATTTGCCATCACCGTCATAGACGGTTAAATATCTGGATTTGTAGTTTTTGAAAGTGGAAATAACGAGAGATTAATAGTATGAATTATTATTATCAATTTTTGAATGTTCCTAACCGTTTATTTTCAGATGAAAAGAATCTTAATTGTCACATTTATATCATTATTATGTTCTTGTCGACGTAATGAAGTAGAACCAATTAATAAAAATGAGAGAAGGATTGCCCTTCAAAATATTGGTAGTTTTGTTATAATTGGTTCATTTTTGGACGTTGAAAACTCCTTTCTTTCGTTGGAGAGTTATACGAAGTCATATTTTGTTGAACCTAAGGAAACGATAAGATTACTCCGATTACAAGAACAATGGAAAAAAACCACAGTAGCCTGGAAGCATGCGTATCCTTTCATATTCCATCCCTTGGATGAAGATAATCTAACAAATGATATTTTTTCAATACCTGATATTAATGCAATAGAATTAGCTATAAATCAAACTCAGGTTCTCATAGATAGCTCGTATATATCAAGGGCTCCTTCAAATACTAGGGGACTATTAGCAATGGAGTATTTGATATTTGGCAATACAGGGTCAAGTACTGAGGATGTGATGAATTCTTTTAATTCAAGTAACGGTCCTAGAAGATTAGCATATTTGGAAGCAATAATTAAAAATTTAACAGGACCTTCTGGATCCCTGATATATTTCTGGAGTAATGGAGGGGATGGGTACGTGACAGAATTTGTCAATTCTGATGGAAATGATAGCAAATCATCACTAGCCATACTGATGAAACAGATAATTAGGAGCATTTCAAGAATAAAAACAGATAGAATTGGAGGGCTTTTAGAATGGAGTAATCATGGAATGCATCAACCTAACATAATCGAAGGGAAATTTAGTAAGTATTCATTGAGGTTGATCGAAGCGGAATTAAAGGGGGTAGAATCTGCATTTTCGGGATATGGTTCTATTGATCCAAGTGCTATTGGAATAAATTACTTGCTAAATTTTGTACAAGCGAAGTATGAAGATAAGTTGCTTCAACAAGAAGTCTTAGATCAATTTAAAGAAATTTATTTTCTTATCGATGATAT
>CALGRQ010000095.1 GCA_937880795.1 uncultured Dyadobacter sp.
AAAATTAAAGTAGGAACAGGTAGTGGCAGAAATGCAACTCCGGCGGCTGCGTCATCAGGTGCTTCTTCACCTTCTGGTTATACAACGCATATCATTGCCTCAGGAGAAACTCTTTTCCGTATTTCTCAAAAATATGGAGTTAGTGTAGAAGAAATTAAAAAACTGAACAAGATGACCAGCAATAGTGTGTCTGTTGGTCAGCGGGTTAGAGTTCCACAAAAATAGTTACTAAAGTAAAATGATACTCATCGATAATACCTGCATCAGCGATGATATAGAAGACCAGTTATTCGTATGTAATCTGGATAAGTGTAAAGGTGCGTGCTGTGTTGAAGGAGATTCAGGTGCGCCGCTGGACGAGGATGAACTTGCTGTATTGGAGGAAATTTATCCGATGGTAGAGCCTTATCTTTCTCAGGAAGGGAAGGATGTAATTGCGAAAGAAGGGGTATATACCACCGATTTTGAAGGAGATTACGTAACACCTGTGATCAATAACAGAGAGTGTGTGTATGCCATCTATGATCAAAAGGGTATACTCAAATGTGGAATAGAAGAGGCGTATAACGATGGTAAAATTGCCTATAAAAAGCCTATTTCTTGTCATTTGTACCCTATACGCGTCACAAAGTACGAGCAGTATCATGCACTCAATTATGATAGGTGGGACATTTGTAGCCCAGCTTGTAGTTTCGGTAAAGAGTTAGGAGTTCCTGTATATAAATTTCTCAAAGAACCATTAATTCGAGCCTACGGAGAGGCTTGGTATGGTGAATTAAACAAGGAAATTGATGAGCGCCAGGAAGCAAGAAAGGCAAACAAAAAGTGAGTCTGACTTTTTTCATAATGTCTATGAAGTTGTTCGGTTGATTCCCGTAGGTAGGGTTACTTCCTATGGAGCAATCGCCAGTTACTTAGGATCAAAAAGAGGCGCTAGAATGGTGGGATGGGCGCTAGGGAATAGTTATTTGCATGAAGGTGTTCCAGCGCATCGGGTTGTAAACAAGGCTGGTGTACTAACTGCAAAGCTACTTTTTGAAACGCCTACAACCATGGAAGATCGGCTGGCCGACGAAGGTGTTGAGGTCAGTAATGACCAAATCCAGAATTTGGATAAATATTTTTGGGATCCGGATAAGGAACTTAGTTAACAAAAGGGGTATATAAATCAGCGATTTATATACCCCTTTTGTTTTTATTGGAAAGTAATAGCCTTATCAGGCGTTGTTTGGAGCTTAAGCTCTTTTTTAAGCGTGTGATCCTTATGTGCTATCTCAAAGTAATACGTGCCGTCGCTCATATCAGCCAAGTCAAAAGTTCTTCGGTATTGGTTGGTTTTGTTGGATTCGTCATAATAGATTTTACCTCTGGTGTCACGCAGGGTTACGCGCAAGCGTGATTCATCAGCAGTATTTACGGCAAGTTTAACTTTGGAGCTGTGGGCTACCTGGAATATAGAGGCTCCGAAGCCATCTCGTTTAGCGGCCTCTGCACTGGACTCCTTTTTATCAGAGGTGAAAGAAGCCATTGTTAAAGTTAATGCAACGGCTAATAGTGATTTGGAAATAATTGTGGTTTTCATGGCTATATTTAGTTATGATTGAATTTGCAACGATTGATTTTGTATAGATATAAAAAAAGGATATGCCAGCAAGGTGTAAGTAGAACGCCGTGCTGAAATATCCTTTATTGTATGCTGATTGTGAGTGAGTTATAGGTTGATTTTAAAATTCCTTTGGAGTACCTATAACCATGTAGTACTGTTCAAATACGAACGTTTACGTTTTAAAATGAACAGCGTACGATTTTTTAAATTTTGTTCTTTCCTCGACTTTCAGTGGCAATTTTTTGAATCATTGGTAGCTTGCTACTCGGGATAATGTTCTTGTAGTCCCAGAATGCAGAAACACATACG
>CALGRQ010000096.1 GCA_937880795.1 uncultured Dyadobacter sp.
AATAAACTGACGGGCAACAATTTCATTTCTGAACGCCTTACCAATTTGCGCAATACCAAAAGGAACCTTCATACGTCCACTTTTTTGCACATTCAGGAAGTTTACAAAAATACCCTGTGCCGTTTCCGGACGCAGGTATATCTGGCTGGAATCTTCGGCAACCGAACCTACCTGCGTACTAAACATCAGGTTAAACTGACGTACTTCCGTCCAGTTTGTTGTACCAGATACTGCACATTTAATGTTTTCAGCAATGATCAAGTCGCGTACACCGTTCAAATCTTCCGCACTCAGCAAACGTCCCATTTCGGCCAGTAAAGCCTTCGCTTTTTCACTATTTCCTTCCTGTTCGTATTGCTCTGCTTTCCCTTCCAGCAATTGATCTGCCCGATAACGTTTCTTTGAATCCTTATTATCGATCATAGGATCATTGAAACCATCTACGTGACCAGACGCCTTCCAGGTTAACGGATGCATGAAAATAGCTGCATCAATACCTACAATGTTATCATTCAACTGCGTCATGGCCTTCCACCAAGCCGCTTTCAGGTTATTTTTTAGTTCAACACCGTTTTGTCCGTAATCATAAACGGCTTGTAATCCATCATATATTTCGGAAGAAGGGAATACGAAACCGTATTCTTTGGCATGCCCGATGATATCTTGTAAAGAGGTTGCAGGTACCTGGCTCATTATAATTACACTTAAATTTTATTAATCAACAGAAGTTAAAAAGCTTAATATCGGCTCTCTAATTTAAAGAGTTGGCAAAATTAGTCAATTTGGTGGCATTGAGAAGAAGGAATCTCGAATTTGTACATTTGCACAACGACTATACCCTACTGGTAGAGGCACGATCTCCATATTCTTCACTCAAAATCTTGCTTAAAATACTGGATACCATATAGATCATTCAACGTCTAAGATTTTGACCTGTAAAATCTTAGTACGATGATCGATCAACTAATCGCCCGGCTTCAAGAGTTTTTTGGTATTACACGCAAAGAGGCCAGAGGTTCTCTGTTTCTGCTGGTTTTATTATTCGTATTTATCTGGACGCCTTTCATTTTCCGGCGCTGGATTCTGCCTCACTTTCCCCTAACTACCACCGACCAAACCACCCAGCATCAAAAACTGGATAGTATCGTTGCTGAAATGAACAAAACCAAAACCACTACATTCGACGAAGACTCCTATACGAATACAGAAGGTACCCTAAAACCTAACCGTACTATCCGACTTTTCCCATTTGATCCCAACGTAGCCAGTGTCTCCGACTTGACCGAACTTGGAATTCCTTTATTTTTGGCCAAGCGAATTGATAAATACAGAAGCAAGGGAGGAAAATTTAGAAAGAAAGAAGATTTGCTTCACATTTATGATTTCCCTACCGAAACCTTCAAAACTCTGGAACCTTACATCCAACTTACAGCTTCCACTCACCAAACATATAGGGATACCGCTCAATTTAAATCCCAATACCAAAATTCAAACCTTGGTTTCCCACCAAGAGAGACTGCTCATAAAAAGCCCGGCATAACCCCTTTTGATATAAATACTACCGATACAACCCAACTGGTTAAACTAAGAGGCATTGGCAGTAAATTATCCTTGCGAATTTTGAAATTTCGCAATGGACTTGGCGGCTTTCACTCCACAAGTCAGTTTGAAGAGATATATGGATTAGACTCTTTGGCCGTTAGTGAGCTGAATAAATACGCACGAATAGGAAGTCCGGTAAAAAAGATTAACATTAATACGGCAACGGTAGAAGAACTAAACAACCACTCCTACCTCAGAAATAAGAAATGGGCCACCATTATTGTGAACTATCGAACTCAACATGGAAACTATACATCGCCCGAGGATCTTATGAAAATAAAGGTTTTGGATGCAAGCACTGTGGCTAAATTAACCCCCTACCTTGCTTTTTGAAATTTTGTAAAAAACAAAAAGTCGGGTAAAACCCGACTCCTATATCTACCCCTATACACCTTTTAAAAGTTGGGTTTTAATAAATATTTCGAATAGAAATTATCAATAACTTTAACAGCTTCGTCAGGCGTATCAACGATACTGATCAGTTTCAAATCTTCCGGATTGATATTTTTCTCAGAAAGCATGGTCGTTTTAATCCAGTCAATCAGCCCGGACCAGAAGGAGCTCCCCACTAGTACAATAGGAAAACGTCCAATTTTCTTAGTCTGAATAAGTGTCATAGCCTCGAGCAATTCATCGAGGGTTCCAAAACCTCCCGGCATCACAATAAAGCCCTGAGAATATTTGACAAACATTACTTTTCGCACAAAGAAAAAATCAAAATTGATATTCTTATCCGGATCGATATAAATGTTGCTATGCTGCTCGAAAGGCAGCTTAATGTTAAGCCCAACAGACTTACCACCTTGTTCAAAAGCGCCTTTGTTACCCGCTTCCATTATACCGGGACCACCACCGGTGATCACACCATAGCCATGACGTACCAGTTTGGCAGCAATTTCCTCAGCGGTTTTGTAATAAGGGTTATCGGGGAGCGTACGGGCAGAACCAAAAATGGAAACGCATGGGCCTATTTTTGCCATTTTATCGAAACCATCTACAAACTCGGCCATTACTTTAAATATAACCCAAGAATCGGCACTCTTGATTTCACTCCAGTTTCTATCTTCAAAAGCTTCCTTAATTCTTTTTTCATCTTCCGGTACAGCCGGATTCATCAGAGACACATCCACTAATTCACTCTCTGTTGGTTTTATTTCTTCACTCATAATCTGATAAGTCAATTTAGTTGTTGAACAGATAATATTAACTTTACATCCGCATTGGGCATGTAAATGTTCATTTAAAAATCCATCATTCCCTTTTCCTTAAAGGTTACAATTAACAAAAAAGTAATGAGAAAAATTGCTATTGGTTCGGATCATGCAGGGTTCCCCTACAAAGAACCGTTAATAAACTGGCTCACTGCCAATGGTTTCGAAGTAAAAGATTTTGGAACCTATAGTGAAAATTCAGCTGATTATGCCGATTTCGCTCATCCTGTTGCTTCTGGAGTAGAAAGCGGCGAATTCGAAAAAGGAGTTTTATTATGTGGTAGCGGACAGGGTGTTTGCATCACTGCAAATAAACATCAGGGCATCAGAGCGGCGCTGGTGTGGGATTTACCTCTGGCAGCTTTGGCACGCCAGCATAACGACGCCAACGTGATTTGTATGCCCGTAAGATTTATTGAATTAGAAACAGCCATCGCAAGCTTGCAAGCATTTTTAAATACAGCATTTGAAGGAGGAAGACATCAAACGCGCGTAGATAAAATCTCCTGCTAAAACCGCTATATCTTTCTGATATATATGCCTTTGTACGGACCGGGTACATAGTGCTTTTTTAGCGCTGGTACTCGGTTTAATAATTTGGGCATAATTCCTGCTTTGTCTATAACATATTCAGGTGGATCTTTCTGAAAGTTGTCGTATACATGAATAACGCTGTCGAAGTTATCCAAATTTAATAAATCGTAGCTTGCCAAATCCCAGTTTAGATAAGGTGTAGCGGTATAATTATTCACATACTCTCCCGAATGTTGTCCCAACACGAGAATCCGCTTACCCTCAATTTCTGATGGCAGCGTAGCCGCTTTAACCCGAAGATTTTCCAGCGTACCCATTGATGTCCCCGGCAATATACCACGCAAGCCCTGGTATTGAATGAGCACTATGATAGTCCCCATTAACATAAATTGCACCTCATCTACCATACTTCGTTTCTTGAAACTTTGGAAATAATGGGTTGCAAAAAATGCCGCCGGCGGTATAAAAATGATAAACTGCATGGGGGCCAGATATTGCATGAGCGGAATACTAAACACCGCCACAATGAACCACAACGCCATTACTTGCTGAATCCTCGTTTGATAGTTCACAAAACGCAAAGTTGTGAAAATCCGCATGAAACCCATTACCCCAAATCCTAGGGGCAAGATGAGCGAGATAAATAGGGAAGAGAAATCGTTGAGATTATACTGTTTAACTTGAAAAACGGATGTAAGCAAATTACGGTTCAGGCTCTCCAACCCTTCACTCATATAGAAATAAAGAACCACCATCAGCAAAGGAAACACAGAACCAAACATGCCTAAAAGATGGTGCCGGATGGTAGAACCCGTGTAAAACAACAACGCCAAAAAGGCCCAAACCATAAAGAGCGATGCCGGTAAGTAAAACAATGTGGCAATGCCTATATACATGCCCATTTCAAATACCTGATTGGTTACCTCTCTGCGAACGAGCATTTTAACAATAGATCCAAAGGCAAACAGTAAAAAAGTCGTTGCCATCAGCATGGGAGACAACGTACCTAAATCAAATGAAATATTGAGAAAAAGCGCATAGATGGCCCCGGGTATGAATGTTCTTTCCGGAAACACTTCCCGGGCATAGATAACATAGTTGAAATACAGAATCTGAATCAGCGAAACTGCTACCGCAGCCAGTTGATAAACCCATTGCTGACGGCCAAATAAAGAATCGAGCAACCAATATACCAGCCCAGAAAATGGACTTACATTATCCCAAATATCCCGGTACAGCATAAAACCACGCTGCATCTGTTCTCCTACCAACATCCAACTAAGCTCCGGAATGAGCATGGGAACTCCACCGAGAAAAAAAGGCAAACGTAGTAAAAGAAAAAATACCACCAGACTGATGATCTGGTACTTTGCATTAACTCTGAAAAAACTTAGCAAGAAATGTGTCGGTTATGTATCCTGTCAGAATAACTTTCACGAAATTACAACGCAGGGTTCTACAAAAACAAAATAAGTATGGATATTTGTGGTTATTTAAATATGAAATGGCCGGTCACGGTTTGAAATCAGAAATCAGCAGTGGCTCATTTCCTTCACACAAGTGACCTGTATAGCAACAAATGGAATCAAAAAGACAGCAAAAGGTAGGGAGACAGATTCAGAAAGACCTGGGTGAAATTTTCCAAAAAGACGCGCAGCATTTAACGAGTGGCTCATTCGTTACCATTACCGCTGTGCGCGTAACCCCCGACCTCGGCATAGCACGGGCATATCTGAGTTTTTTACCAGATAAAAACAAAAATATTCTTCTGGAAACCGTTCGTGAAAACACGAAATTCCTAAGACAAAAATTAGCGGATCGCGTTCGCCATCAATTACGTATTGTACCTCACCTACAATTTTATATTGACGATACAGCCGAGTACGCAGCCAAAATGGATCTTTTGTTTTCGGATCTGGATATTCCACCGGTATCGCCTGAGGACGAAGAAGAAACCAATTGAGTTGATGTAAACCGACAATGAATCTTTCTTACCGAATAGCCAAAAGGTATTTCTTTTCACGCAATAAACGTAGCTTCATTAGCCTTATAGCCCGCATTGCCATGGCCGGAGTGGGAGTAGGCACTATGGCTATGGTGGTTGTGCTTTCGGTATTTAACGGTATGGAAGATCTGAACCGGAAGATTTTTAAAACTTTTGATTCGGATGTAAAAATAATGCCGGCAGAAGGCAAACGTTTTCTGGCCACGGATACACTCCTTAAGAAGGTTACCTCCACGCCTGGGGTTATGTTTGCAACCCAGGTTATTGAGGACAATGCACTCGCCCGATACGGAAACCAGCAAACCATTATACGTATCAAAGGTGTTGACAACACCTATATGCAACGAGGTCAGTTGGACTCGGCACTCATTGATGGGTCCACGCGTCTATACGGCCCTCATGGAACACCTTATGCCATCGTTGCAGAAGGTGTTCGCAATGCATTGTCTATTTCGCTCTCAGAAATATTAACACCGGTTGAGTTACTGTATCCAAATACGGGATCCAAAACGCTCAATCTGACGTCACCGGCTGCATTTAATCAAATCGCTATCCGTCCCGGCGGTATTTTCTTTATTGAAACCCGATATGATGACTATATCATTGCGCCGATTGCAGTGATAGACACCCTCATGCAATACAAAGGCCAACGATCTGCACTGGAAGTTCAGGTAGCTCCTGGATTTACAGAAGAAAAAGTAAGCAAGGCTCTGTCCATGAAGTTGGGAAAGCAATTTATGGTAAAAGACAGAGACGAGCTGAATGCCGACTTACTACGGGCTATACGGGTTGAAAAACTTTTTGTAGCAGTTACTTTGTCGCTCATCATTTTAGTTGCGGCAATTAATATATTCTTTTCGTTAAGTATGTTGGCCATCGAAAAGAAAAAAGACGTTTCCATGTTGTATGCCTTAGGCGCCACACCGTCCCTAATTCAGAATATTTTCCTAGCCGAAGGGGCCATCGTAGCCTTCACAGGAGCCTTGGTGGGGCTGTTTTCAGGAACAGCTTTGTGCTGGCTTCAAATGGAATATGGACTCGTATCGATGGGCATGGCGAGTTCGCTCGTAGACGCATATCCGGTTAAATTAATTTGGGAAGACATATTTTTCACAGGTATTATTATCGTTATAATCACACTACTTGTATCCTATATACCCGCCCGTCGTGCCGCCCAAACCGGATTATCGACCAGAGTTTAGAAGCTAAAACATAAACTTATTAACTTTGAATCACTTCAACCTTACGTCCAAACCAGCAACGGTGATGACCCATAAAATGAGTTACAAAATTATTAAGCACACTGTCCGATTATTCCTGGGATTTATTTTATTAACCCCAGCTAGCGAGTCTATGGCTTTCGAGCGTGAATCTCTGCCTGACACACTGTACAGAAGGATTCCCGGAATGGTAACCCCAAAAGGCCCCTACCGTCCTGAAAGGACAATTAAAAATAATATTCTCTATACCAGAATTGATATCAGTTTTGACTGGCTGCGCCAGCAGGCCCCGGCTACGGCAATTCTTAAATTTTCTCCTCACTTCTATCCGCAAAACACGCTAGAACTGGATGCCAAAGGGTTCGATATCAAAGAGGTCGTACTACTCGACAGCCTGGCCGACTACGGATCTGTATCAACGGCAGACATTAATAAAAAGGTCATCAAAAAGCTGGAATATACTTATGACAAGCGAAAGCTGAATATTAAGCTCGATAAAAACTATACAAAGCAGGATCAGGTTTTTGTACGCGTTACGTATGTAGCCCGCCCTAACGATATTCCTCGGAATATGCCCGGAGATCATCCATCGGACAAAGGTTTATACTTTATCA
This sequence comes from uncultured Dyadobacter sp., assembly GCA_937880795.1. Taxonomy (GTDB): domain Bacteria; phylum Bacteroidota; class Bacteroidia; order Cytophagales; family Spirosomataceae; genus Dyadobacter. The sequence goes on from CALGRQ010000096.1 coordinate 7,187, forward strand.
ATGCGGATGGTATGGATGAAGGAAAACCAAAACAAATTTGGACACATGGAGAGACAGAAGGTAGCTCCTGCTGGTTTCCTACCATTGATGCCCCAAATCAAAAATTCACACAGGATATATTTATCACTGTGGATAACGAATATAAGACTCTTTCAAACGGAATTCTCGTAAATCAAACCGAGAACAAAGGACAACGTACCGATCACTGGAAACAAACACTGCCACATGCTCCGTACCTGGTGATGATGGCTGTTGGAGATTTTGCAGTCGCAAAAGACATGATGCCCAATGGAATGGAGCTTAGCTATTACGTAGAACCTCAATATGGTGGTGACGCCCACGCAATTTTTGGACGAACTCCTGAAATGATCGCTTTCTTCTCCAATATTTTCGGAGTTGAATTCCCATGGGAAAAGTATGCGCAAGTAGCAGTAAGAGATTTTGTGGCAGGGGCCATGGAAAACACCAGTGCAACCACCCATGAAGAATCCGTTCAGAATGACACGAAATCGCTCATCGATGGTAACTCCGATGCGGTAATCGCTCATGAACTGGCTCATCAATGGTTTGGAAATTATGTAACAAGTGAAGAATGGGGACAGCTTCCCTTGAATGAGTCATTCGCCAACTATGCCGAATACCTATGGAGCGAGTACAACACGGGTAAAAATGAAGCTGATTGGCAAAACCTTCAGGAGATGAAACAGTATTTTGGAGAAGCGGAAACCAAGCAGGAGCCGATGATCCGATACTTCTATAAAGAAGCTGATGACATGTTCGATAGCCACTCCTATGCCAAAGGAGGGCGCATTCTACATATGTTGAGAAAGTATACGGGTGATGCTGCATTCTTTGCCTCTCTTAAAAACTATCTGCAAACCAATAAATTTGGTACCGCGGAAATCGGTGATCTGCGTAAGGCATTTGAAAAAACAACCGGCGAGGACCTCAACTGGTTTTTCGATCAGTGGTTTTTACGTCCCGGACATCCTCAGTTAAAAGTCGAGCAGCAGTTCATTGGCAACAAGCTTACTTTAAAAGTAAAACAGACCCAGGATACCCTGGCA
>CALGRQ010000097.1 GCA_937880795.1 uncultured Dyadobacter sp.
TTGACCCCGAATAGAGATTTCGTTACCCGAGCCGGCATTTCCACCAGCACTGATACTGACACCGGGTACCGTTCCCCGCAACGCCTGGATTACATTGGTATTCGGTAACGTCTCGTTTTTGGTGTTGTCAATGCTGGTAACTGCACCAGTCAGATCTCGTTTTTTTTGCGTTCCATATCCTATGACGACAATTTCTTCCAGCGCCCGCGCATCTACTACCATTGTTACGTTTACGATAGGGCCATTGCTCACAATCTTTTCCTGAGGAACATAACCCACGTAACTAAAAACCAGCACGGCGTTGCCGTCAGGTGCAGAAAGCTTATAGGCTCCATTAATATCCGTAATAGTCCCGATCTGTGTTCCTTTAACTACCACGCTTACTCCGGGTAGTGGCTCCTGGTTGTCGCCTCCGGTAACTGTACCTGTTATTTCCCGGTTGCGTAAATCTTTCGTTTGGGGAGCCAAAGTATGTGTTGGGGCTGGTTGTATATGACTACTTTTAGGCTTGTGCAGCAGTATTTGTTTGCCCATTACCGTATAGCTAATACCTAGTGGCGTTAAAAGTTTATCCAGCACCGTCGACAGCTTTTCTTTGTGGAATGAAGCAGAGACTGGGTTGGGGGTGATTACCACTTCACGGCTATAAGCAAATCTTACTTTGGTTTCAGTTTCAATTTGGTTTAACACTGTTTTAAGTGATACCGATGCAAGACGCATGGTAACGCCTCGGTTGAGGAGTTCCTGGGCCGGCGTGGTATGTGCATACGCCATGGCCGACAGGAACACAATGCACATAAATTGGTAAAAAGTAACGCGCATAATGGTGAGCAGTGTTCCAGATTTGGAATACAGGTGTTTCTTCATAATTTTACGAATGACTGGTTAAAGGATCGGAAAAATCAGCCGCTTTTGGGCGGTTTTGGTCAGTTGTTGATCAGGGATGTTGCAACCATCCCTGATTTTTTTTTGACCTGTGAAAGCTATTGGTGCATCATAGGCAAGGGTCGGATTGGTGTTGTGGATATTGAATCAATTATTGGTCGAGGCATCCTTCGCCGGAGAGTATAATGTTATCGTCATTTATTTCGTAAGTGCTTCCTAGTAAAGTGTTTATGATTTCCAGAATTTCGGGTAGATTTTGTTGGTTGAAGTCTACTTTCAAAATGCAATTCTTCATGACGGGGTTGGCCAATGCAATATTGACTTTAAAAGTTTGCTGCAATCGCTTCACGATTTCATCCAGTCGTGTGTCGTCAAAGGTGAGCGATACCGGCTGCCAAGGATCATTTTCGTATTTTTTTGCTCTAAGGTTATCTCTGGTAAGGGCACTTGTGGCAGGTACGAAAGTGGCCTGTTGCTGTGGTTTGAGCAGGAGTGCTTTGCTGTTATCAGTATGGTTGGCTGCACTTACCGCAACCTGACCAGTTACCACAGAAACCTGATAATGCTGATCTTTCGGATGGGCACGTATATTAAAACTAGTGCCCAGTACAACCGTTTTTAGGTTGCCACTGTGAATTTCAAAAGGTTTCTTGGGATTTTTAGTGACTTCAAAGAAGGCTTCACCCGTAAACAAAACGTGGCGTGTGGGTTTATTTTCAAAAGTGGCAGGATGTTGAACCTTTGAGCCGGGGGTGATCCAAAGGATACTTTTGTCCGGCAGTTCGTAACGTATAATCTGCTTCTTCTGGTTTGTGAAAACAACCATTGCTTCCTGGGGCATAGCTCCCGTCGTACCACTTTTGGTTTGATAGTATAAAAACCCCAGGGTGAGTAGTAAGGAGGCCGCTATACCGCTCGCGTAAAGCCATAATGTACCCGGACGCTTTTGGGGTATCCATGTAGTTTCTTCAGACGCTTTGATCCGGAAGTCGATCTTCTTGAATAGGTCTTCTTGGTTTTCTTCCGTAAAAACTTCATCGGTTTCCAAATTGAGCCCAGCGTACCAGTCGTCTACCCATTTACGTTCCTCGGGGGTACACAAGTTTAACTGGTAGCGGTTAAGCAGGTCAGCCGATGGCGTGCGTCGATTCATTTCAGTATAAGTATTCCACTATAAAATGTAACATATACTAATACAGTCTGCGTAACCACAGCGCATCCCTTACTCCGTCCAAAATTTATTTTTATAAAACCATAAATTGGTTTTTCGACCTATCTAAGGTTAGTGAAGGCCGGGAAGGAATAGCAACGCGAAAACGAGATAGTCTTTCATTTCAATCCTTAAAATACGCAGTGCTTTAGATATGTGGGCTTCAACCGTTTTTTCTGAAATATCCATTTCAAGCGCAATTTCTCTCAGAGAATAGCCTTTTCGGCTCAGTTCAAAAACCGCACGGCATTTGGGCGGCAGTTTTTGTAAAGCAAGTTCATATACTTCATGCAGCCCGTTCAGGTTGAGGTATTCCTGGGTGTCGTTTGCAATAGGGTTGTCGATCTCCTCCAAGGTGACCAACGTTTTCTTTTGTTCCTGATGGTAATAATCGATAATGCCGTTTCGTAGTATGCCGTGCAAATATGCCTGAAAATTTTTGTCAATTTCGCATGAGTGGCGCCGCAGCCATAACTTAACAAAAGTTTCCTGTACCAGATCTTCTGCAACCGATTTCATTCCCGTTTTTCGTATGGCGGTGGCTATGAGTATTTTAACGTGTCTGCGGTAGAGCGCTGCAAAAGCAGCCTCGTCGTTGTTACGAATGCGTAGTAACAATTCCTGATCCGCATATTTTTCCGGCACGGTGCTCACCACTTTCTTGAATGATTGATTTGGGTTAAACAATAAAACTATAAGGCGAATTCTTTGTATATATACCTGATTAAATGAAGGCGAATGTTTTCGGTGAGTTATGCGGAATTGGTTATTTGACAAAAAAGGACCATCTTAATGCACAGATGCCAGCAGTCTTTTAAAATAATGGCGGCTTCATGCAAGTGGAGTCGTGGTATACTGATCAGCTGAGTGTATAAAATGGATAGGGGTAGGGATGGTCAGGCTCTTTGTACCAGCATTCTCAGACTTTTAAAAATGGAATTACAATGGGATTGATAGATGTGTAAAAAAATATATACATTTTGAGAAATAGTTTAATAAAATTGTAAATATTACAGGCTAATACTTGATTTTCGTTAAAAAGAATAGAATCTAATGGCTAAGTCAACAGGTAAAACTAAACCCGCTTCGAAGTCTGCCTCATCCCCTGTGGATACTGGCGCAAACTTGCAAGCACATCAACTCAATTCGGTAGAATCAATTAGCCGTTTTACAGATTTTGATATTCATCTATTCCGCCAGGGAAAACATTTCAAACTCTACGATAAATTGGGTTCGCATGTGATGGAGTACCAGGGTGTTGTGGGAACCTATTTTGCGGTTTGGGCGCCTAATGCGGCATCAATATCCGTGATTGGAAATTTCAACGGCTGGAACCGTAGTTCACATGCTTTGGTATCCCGCTGGGACAGTTCCGGTATTTGGGAGGGCTGGATTCCGAATGTAGGTGTTGGTGAGGTGTATAAATATTTTCTCGTTACCAACAATGGTCAACATCTCGAAAAAGCCGATCCATATGCCCTGTGGTGCGAGGTAGCACCTAAAACGGCATCCATCGTGTGGGACACCTGGTATGAGTGGAAAGACGCGGATTGGATGAAAACCAGAAAGGAAAAAAATAAACTAAATGCACCTATATCGGTATACGAAGTACATCTAGGTTCGTGGCAAAGAGATCCATCGGATCCGGAGCGGTTCCTGACCTACAAAGAAATTGCCTCAACATTGGTTCCCTATGTGCAGGAAATGGGTTTTACCCATGTGGAATTGATGCCTATTATGGAGCATCCGTATCCGCCTTCGTGGGGTTATCAAATCACCGGTTATTTTTCCGTAGCTTCCCGCATGGGTACGCCTCAGGAATTGATGTTTTTGATCGATTCGTTCCATCAGGCCGGTATAGGGGTGTATATGGACTGGGTCCCGTCTCATTTCCCAGGTGATGCGCACGGACTTTTCCGATTTGACGGTACAGCCTTATACGAACATGATGATCCACGCAAAGGATATCATCCTGACTGGAAAAGCTATATATTTAATTACGGGCGTAACGAAGTGCGTTCCTTTTTAATTAGTAATGCACTCTTTTGGTTGGATCGATACCATACCGATGGGTTGCGCGTGGATGCAGTAGCCTCCATGTTGTATTTGGATTATTCTCGGAATCATGGAGAGTGGATTCCCAATGAGTTTGGTGGAAGAGAAAACCTTGAAGCCATTTCTTTGTTGCGTGAAATGAATACGGCGGCATATAGTGAGTTCCCCGATATACAAACCATTGCAGAAGAGTCAACGGCATTCCCCGGCGTTTCACGTCCTGTTTTTGTGGGCGGATTGGGTTTTGGAATGAAGTGGATGATGGGATGGATGAACGATACGCTGAAATATTTTGAAAAGGATCCATCGTTTAGAAAATGGCATCAGGATCAGCTAACGTTTAGCTTGGTTTATGCTTTTTCCGAAAACTTTATGCTACCGTTTTCGCACGACGAGGTGGTATATGGTAAAAAATCGTTGGTGAGTAAAATGCCGGGAGATGAGTGGCAACGTTTTGCTAACTTACGTGTCATGTTTGCGTATATGTTCACCCACCCGGGTACCAAACTGATGTTTATGGGCAGCGAGTTTGGGCAAACGTCGGAGTGGAATTTCCAACAAAGCCTGGATTGGCATCTGACGGAATTTGCTCCGCACCAGGGCATGAAAGAATGCGTGAAGGCCCTCAACCATCTATATAGAACGGAGCCAGCCTTGTTTGAGCAGTCGTTTTCAAGTGAAGGTTTTGAATGGATTGATACACAGGATCGCGCCAATTCTGTATTGGTATATGCCCGTAAATCGCTGGATCCGGATCGCAGTATTGTTATTATTCTTAACCTGACTCCCGTTCCGAGGATGGGGTATAAAGTGGGTGTACTGTCGGCTGGCGACTGGGTTGAAATCTTCAATTCAGATGAACCCAAATATCATGGTAGTGGGGTTGTCAATGCAGGTGTGATAGCTTCAGTAGCCGACGAGTGGCATGGACGAGCGAATTCGTTGCTGGTAGATTTGCCACCATTAGGTGCAGTTGTTTTGAAAAGAAGCTTGCCAAAAAAAAGTGGTCCTGTTAAAAAATAACCGGTTTCCTATTGGAGTTATAACGTATAACAGTATTAATTAGTGAGGAAGTTTGTAAGGCAGGGAAATATCTCTGCCTTAGTTTTTATACAATTCTTTAACTTTGCCAATCAACTATTCTGAATAAAATGAAAATCGCTAAGCTCGCAGTTATATTCGTTCTAATTTTTTCGGTTAAAGGGGTGGCACAACAGGTAGGCAGGGTGAGTGCCGGTGTTGACGTGGGCACAGGAATTAAAGAAAATGCTTGGGCTCCTTCCATCATGTACCACCAGGAGCTAAGCCTGAATCATTTTCCATGGTTTAGAGTAGGTTGGGGAGTGAGAGGGTCGGGTTACTATGCCAACCGTAGCGACCTTGCGCCTAAGAACACCTCCATGTCGGGAGATACCCTGAAGTTTGGGAAGGTAACTACCAATACCATCAGTTTTTTAATTGGAGCTAATATCCGTGTTTGGAAATTTGATATTGGTGCCAATACGGACCTTGTCGGCTTAACGTTCGGTGCTAAGCGTACAGGCTTATACTCACAGACGCAACTTCCTGTGGAAGGTAAAGGATATGAATTCTACAATATGCCCATTTCCAGTACCCCAACTACATTTAGCGCGGCGCCACTTCTTTTAAATAATCAGAATGGACAATCGGAGCTATATGTACGATTCTGGGTTACGGATCGCGTAGGTTTAAAACTGGGTTATGTGCACGGACGTGTGGCGTATACCGCAGCGCAAAAACTGTACAATGATCAAACCATATTCTCGAAAACCTATGGTTTGCCGTATGCGGCTATTTCATTCCCATTGTACAATTAATCAGTAGGTTTTCAGTATGTCAGAACAATTGACAGAGTCCCATAAGTTTAATCTTTGGAAAAATAAGCTAAAAACCAACGGGTTGGATGTGCATCGGGTAGATGAGCTATACTCCCGGCGCAATGGGCAGGGGGAGATACTTTTTTCATTGTTGTATACCGATGCCACTACGCCTGAGGGGAATAAAATTCCTCCGATTTGCTTTCTAAAGGGAGAGGTTGTGTGCGTGCTGATCTGTTTTATAGATTCTGTTTCCAAAGAGAAATATTTATTGCTGGTGCGCCAGCGCAGAATATGTGACGGTTCGCTTACCTACGAACATCCGGCAGGGATGCTCGATAGCGAAAGTGATGCCGCCGCAGTAGCGGCACGGGAGGTGTGGGAGGAAACTGGTATAGCGGTTGAAAAGGAGCAACTGGTGGCGTTACACAAAGAGCCATTTTACCCGTCGACAGGTACCAGTGATGAGGCTATATATTTGTTTTATTGCGAACTCGAATTGACGCATGCTGAAATACAAGCATACCACAATACGACCCAGGGATTGTTGTCGGATCATGAATACATACAAACGTTTGTAGTTCCATTTGCCGAAGGGCACCGTTTGATCACCAATGTAAACGGGCTGCTGCTGGACTATATGTATGTTAAGGCAGTGGAAGACTGGGAGTTACTTCGGAAGTTGTAATAACCAGAAAAAGGGATGTCATTGGATTGAAACAATTTTTTGTAAAAACTATCAAAAAATTAAAATAGAGCCTATATTTGCACCCCGTTACAACACGCACCCGTAGTTCAATGGATAGAATTGTGGTTTCCGGTACCACCGATAGGGGTTCGAATCCCTTCGGGTGCACAGATAGAATAAAAGAATAAAAAAGTCCTGCAAATTAGTTATTTGCGGGACTTTTTGGTTTTGGGGAGGCCGTCGTCAAACGGGGCACTTTGTAATTGTATTTTTTTTGAAAAATTTAACGGAAATGAATTAACACAAATCAATCTACCGTTTAAAACACCTAACCAGTATAGCCATAGGATTTTAAGCCCTTTATTACATCTTGCTCAAAAACAACCTCATGGGCAGCACCTTTGCTTTTTAACTTGATCGCTTTCTCT
>CALGRQ010000098.1 GCA_937880795.1 uncultured Dyadobacter sp.
AGGGCGCCATACGGTTTGGGAGGTGACTGCGCAAAAGCGTTAAAGCCCGCAAGAAGCAAGAAGGCAGCAATTGGTTTAATCATTTTCTTAAAAGGAAAAATTAGGTATAGGTTAATTTATTCATTGAATAAGTAAATATGCGAATATTTTGAAAAGTTCGGACGTGCCAATAGGTCTTTTGTATAAAACAATAGTCGATTCGTACTGTAAAATGGGGGGATTCGCCGATGAAAATCCCTGATCGATCTATTATAGAAATAAAAGCAGCGGATATTCTCTTGTTTTGTATCGGGAAAAGTAGAGGTCCATAAAGCACTACACTGCACCCTTCCGAATCATAATCCGAATCATGAAAAAGTTAACTTCATTTCATTTTAAGGCTCTGGTTGCTGCCAGCCTGTTTTTGTATCAAAATGGAGATGCTCTGGCGCAAAGTCCGGTGGCAGCATCCATTTCAGAAAATACGCCAAAAGGAAATTCTAAAATAAGTGGTGCCGTTGTCGATTCGGTGGGACACAAAGGGGTAGAGTTTGCTAGTGTTGCGCTGTATAATGTGAGCGACAATAAAGTAGTTGATGGTACCACAGCAGATGAGTCGGGGAAGTTTTCGATGACGAAACTGGCACCGGGGGAGTATAAGCTGTTGATTTCCTTTATCGGCTATAAAGAAAAAACCCTAAACCACATTAAGGTTGAGAAAGGCAAAGACATTGAACTGGGGAACATTGTGCTGTCGGCCAACGTCCAAAACCTAGCCGAAGTAACCATTACTGGGGAGAAGTCGATGGTGGAAGAGAAGGTGGACCGTCTCGTATACAATGCAGAGAAAGATATTACTTCCAAAGGTGGTGATGCGGCCGATCTTCTGCGGAAAGTTCCGATGCTGTCGGTGGATCTGGATGGAAACGTTTCGTTACGTGGTAGTTCTAATATTCGTGTGTTGGTCAATAACAAACCTTCTACTATTATAGCAAGCAATGTGGCCGATGCGCTCAAACAAATTCCGGCAGACATGATAAAGACGGTAGAGGTAATTACTTCTCCTTCTGCTAAATATGACGCCGAGGGTTCTGGCGGGATTATCAATATCATTACCAAGAAAAATAATTTACAAGGACTTACCCTGAATGTAGATTCGGGCGTGGGCAACCGTGGAACCAATCTTGGCCTGAACGGTAGTTACAGAAAAGGTAAAATGGGTTTTACTTTGGGTGGCTTTGGTCGTGCATTTTATAACAAGGCGGACTCCTATCTGGATCAGACTACTTTTTCGCAGGGGAATTCGTTTTTGACCCGCCAAGATGCTACGGCAAAGGACCGGGGTATGTTTGGGCATTATTCCCTGGGGTGGGATTATGATTTGGGCAAGAATCAGGCATTGTCTGCCGGTGTGCGTTACGGCACCAGAAATTTCTTGCAAAAACAGAATCTCAATATTAACCAGTTCGAGAATGAGGTATTGGATAGAACATCGCAACGTAAAGTGGATCGCAAAGATTTGTCGGGAACGGTGGATGTGAATCTGGACTATATCAAGACTTTTAAGCCACAGCAGGAGTGGAGCATTTCTACGTTATACAGTAGAACCGGACTAACCAATAAATTCGATACCGACTATTTAGGAGAAGGTGGAGGGGTAACCGGTGGTCTCAAAAACGAGAACAAAAATTACAACTCCGAATTTACTCTGCAAACGGACTATACAACACCTATCAAGAAAAACCAAGCGCTGGAATTTGGAATGAAGGGAATTTTTAGAACCGTGAACAGCGACTATAAATATCTGGTTGCGGCGACTGCTGGAAATTATCTGATGGATCCTTCGAACCCGGCAGGTTCTTTAAATTACAGCCAGAATGTGGGGGCGGGATATGTATCCTATACTTTGTCCACGAACAATAAATATACCTTCAAAGTAGGAACGCGTTATGAATTTACGGGCATTACCGCTGATTTAGGTGATAAAGGTGATATTTCTATACCTAATTACAGCAATTTGGTACCTAGTATCAACGTGTCCAAAGCATTGTCGGGGAGTACAACCCTTAAAGCAGGCTATAACCGTAGGATTCAACGGCCGGGTATACAACAACTTAACCCCAATGTGAATTTAGCCAACCCTCAGAATATCAGTACAGGTAACCCTCTGCTTAATCCTGAATTAACCGACAACTTTGAAGTGGCGGTGAGTACGAACATCAAGAAAACGTACCTGAATGTTTCCGCTTTTGCGCGCCAGACGAACAACTCGATCACTCAGGTGCGGATGGCGGTAGATACGCTTGCGGGGGCGATTGTAACAACCTTTGAAAATATCGGAAAGCAACGGGCTTATGGGATGAATGTTTTTGCAAATGTTTATCTGACTTCGAAATGGACGGTGAATGGTAGTCTTGACATATTGCATGCCTATATGGAAGGCCAAACTACCAATGCAGAAGGACTATCAGAGGCGGTGAATAATTCTGGATTCAATTACGGCGGTAGGTTGATGTCACAGATACAACTCAGACAAGGTTGGGGTGTGCAGGCATTTGGTTTTTACCGTGGCAACGAAGTTCAGTTGCAAGGATCGCGTACCGGTTTCTATATGTACTCTTTAGGATTCAAGAAGGAATTACCCAACAAAAAAGGGAGCGTAGGCTTTGCTGCTGAAAACTTCCTGACCAAAGGGGTAAGGTTTACGTCAGATCTATCCTCCCCTCAATTTAATCAGTCGAGTGTAACGCAATTGTACAATCGAAACTTCAAGATAACCTTCAATTATTCGATCGGGAAAATGAGCTTTAATGCACCGAAGAAAAAGACGAAATCGGTGAACAACAATGATGTAATGGGTGGTGGCGACAGTAATTGATATTACGAATAATCTCCGGTCAGAGGCATGACATGCTTCTGATCGGTATGAATTAATCCAATATATTGACGTAAATACCCTACTAATAAATAACGAAGAGACCTCAAATGAATGGGGTCTCTTCGTGTATAGGACTATATCTTAATTAGTTCAGCGGAGCACCTACCGCTATATCGCAACGGTGGCCAGGCTTGCCATGCTCCGGATTAAACGCTAATTTGGAGTTTGCCGGCAAATTATTAACCGCCGGTAACTGTGGTGCAGGGGCCAGCTGTGGTGCTGCCGGTTGAGGCGCCTGCTGTTGTATAGGTTGTGCCCCCGTTTTCGGTGGACTGTTCAACGGCTGTCCCACTTCGATGTCACATCTATGACCAGGAGCACCATGAACCGGGTTCAATGCCACGGCACTGCTTGGGCTCTGCGCTGCCGGTACTTGTGCCGGTGCTTCTGTTACAACTGGTGTAAGGCTGTTTGCAACACTATCGCTTGGATCTTGCGTGTTAGGATCTGTAACCGTGGCTACACTTTCAGTGGTTGTTTGTTCTTTCTGGCTGCTGTTACAACCTGTGGCAGTCAACGCTACGGCCAGTACGATGGTGGGTATGTGTAATTTCATAAACAAATATAACTTAATATAGAGATGGTGTATATAATTTTGATGTTTTCGTGCGCTTAGTGACGAATTTACATATATTCCTCAATATTGATTATTAGTGATCTGATGACTATAGTTTCTTTGCCACGAAGAGATAAAGTCACTAAGTTTTCGGTTTTGTTTCCTTTCGTGTCTTCGTGCTTTTGTGGCTATATTTTTTGCCAAGAAGTTACAAAGCCACTAAGTTCTCGGGGTTATAGATTCTGGTCATTCACTTCTTATACTGCCAAAATAAGTCTTTCCCTTCTGCGATCCATTCCAGGGCCAATTCTATTCTTTTTTCTCTGGTCTCTTCCGTTTTGGCATCCGTAATCCAAACAATGTAACTTTTACGAAAGGAGGGAGACTTGCTTTCAAATACATCTTTTGCTGTTGGATTGTCGGCCAGCCTTTCTGAAAAATAGCTTGGTGTATCAATCACTTTGGGCGTATTAGGATTCCCAACCGGCATTTTTACTCCGTTTTCATTCAGTTTCATTGCCTCCATCAATATATCAACGAACTCATGATCCGGGGGTAAGTCGGATATTTGGGCTACCTTCCCCATGAAACGTTGTACGGGTTTCAGGCTTTTACTTGTTCTTGCCTGTATGGAGGGCATCAGTGGCGCCTTAATAAATGAAAATGAACAGTGCTTGGTATGGGCTGCCATCGTACACATAAAATCACCTTTGTAATCGAAGTGAGGAATGCTCCATTTGACGCTTTCCACCACGTCGGGACAGGTTTCATGTACAAGATACCGCCAATACTCCAAAATAGGCTTGGCGAAATCGTCTGCTTTGGCAATATACGTGTCCACGTCGCTGTTAAAGTTTGTCATAACCAGCAGTTTGATAAAAAATCAGGATTGTCGTTTAACCATCTCTTCAATCCAGATGGGAGCAAAAGGGGAGGTGCAACCTTTGGATACGGGGTAGTCTCTGTAAATTCCCAACTTCTCACCTATGTCCAATGCACGCTCGCGGTGCTCTGGAAAATGTATACCAATTTGGGCCAGTGCCGTGTTCATGGTCCATTGGGTTTCCGGAGCGGCAGAGGGCATTTCTGTCTCAATCCGGTCTAGCAATGCAGTGAGGTCTAACCCCTCAGGCTCGCGGGCTATACGCCCGCTTGTAAGACTCCAACCGGCTCGGGCTGCCATTGGATCAGCGTCTTTCATCCACTTTTGACGAAGCGTCTCTTTATCCGGATATTCCTTCATGATATAGGAATTAAACCAGTCGGCGAGCCACGAAAATCGGGCTTCCCGGACCATCTCATCAACCTGATCTATGGAGAGCAATCCGGGGTTCATCAGTAATATGGCCAGCAACTGGGCGTCTATATTACCAGTTTTCCATAGCAAAAGGGCAAGCGGGTGGTTCGTTTTAAGCTTTTTGGCAACAGCCCGAATATCACCCATTTTCACACCAAACAGGTTTTCGCCAGCTCCGTTTTTCTGATGAAGTGCACGTACTTTGTCATTTTGGAGCGCTTCAAGCTGCGCCATAATTTCCTTCACTGTTGCTTCCATCGCTGTTCAACTTTATGTTAGAGCCACTCGTTTTGATAAAAGTCCAAAATTTGCGACACAGAAACAATAATGACAGAAGGATTTTATAAAACGCAAAAAACCTGCTGATGGAAAATCATAGCAGGTTTTTGCGTTTACGTATTACGGTTTTATGTCCAGTTATTTCTAGCCCAGCGAATCAAATCGACAATGGCACTACCACCGGCTGCAACGTTCACATCTTCAATGGTAAACCATAAAAAGGTTGTTTTTTCGCCACCACTCACAGTACCAACCACGTAGGGGAGTCCATCCCAGAAACCAAATACAGGTCCGCCTGAGTTTCCGCCCGTCTGGTCGGCATAGTATTCTACTTCGGTTGCATTGCCATCCGTATCATCATCCACAGTAGGGAACCACATGATGCGTGAAGAGCGGTTACCACCCGAAACCGCACTAGGGTAACCAGCCAAAGTCCAATAATTGCCACCTTCCCAGGAGCTGGAATAGGTTTTGGCTCCAAAATAGCCGTAAGAACGACCTAGGGGTTGATCGAGCCTACATACGGCCATATCCCAGGCAGAAACAGAGTTGTTCGTATTATAACCTCGTGCGGTTGTTACCCACGAACTTACCTGGTTTCCAAGCAGTGATGCGCCATCGTAATAGGCCGGTACAAATTTCATCGCCCAGTTTTTGGAGTTCCAGGGTACCACATGCCCGGCAGTGAGAATGGTTCGGTTGCCGATCAATACCGCCGATCCATACCACGACCAGTTGGGTTTGGAAGCATCATTCCATACGAAAACCCTGCCTACACAATGCCAGGGATAGCCCGATGGGTAATATACTTGTCTGTCATCCGTGCCGAATACACCGTAATGAGGAACAATGGGTTTACCGTTAATTCGGTACATCATATCCATCGATGCACTACTAATTTTATTATGCGGAGTATAATCGACCCATTTGGGCATGTTGGGTTCCGTATCCACTTTTTCAGATAAGCCATGCTGTATTTCCTGAACAGATACTCGTTCCAGCAACTGTCCGGCGCTCACCAACGAACTTTCCAGCGGTAGCTCTATTTCCCAGCCACCTCCTTCATTTTTAGATTTAACGATCTTCGGTTCAAATTTTCCATCTTTTACGTAGATTGGAATTCGTACATGTTCACTTACAAGTTCCTCCGGGATGCGTTCACTCGTAACACGATTGTCGAGCTGAATAAAATCATCGTTCTTCATTGGAACCGGTTCCAATGGCTTTGGTCTTGTACCCACTACTTTCTTTGCCATGATTGTATAGTGTTTAGGTGATAAAACACTGTGAAAGTATACGTCGGGACCGTACGATGCTAGGAATACCTATTGATCGGAAAATGAATTGATTATATGGTAAGTATTTGAAATTTAGGTTGTTACAGAAAGGTTGGAAATTTGGGGGAAGCATGAAAAATGGCTAACCCTTTATTTTGTAGGTTGTAACTTTTTGTTGTGGATCAGCTCCATGTATTTTACACTACCCACAGGAGCTATTTTAATGTTTTTATTTCCTTTGGAAAGGTAAAAAAAGTAGGAACTGTTAGAATCAATCAAATGTACGTCTTCGTTTTTGTCGGACTCGAATTGGATTTTATGGTCATAGCTTAACGTATTATTTTGTATTTTTTTAACGAGCTTATGTCCCGTACCTATGCCTAAGCCAAAAAAGAAAGTAGAGAGTGCTGTGATAAAGAACACGATAAACATGTCGGCGATGCGACTTTTTATTTCCTCTTTGGACAATGTATTGGTGGTAGTCTGGTTTCTGAGTATTTTTTGTACCCATTTTTTCTCACTATTCTTGCTTAGTACGCTTTGAAGAATAATTGCAAGCAGAAACATGAAAAATACAGCGCCCAGAATGATCGGTTGGGAGGTCAGGTCGGCAATGGGGCTGATTAGTACATCCATAATGGATGAATATTTAAGAATATTAATGTCCAGTTGATAAAAGAATAAACTTTCCTTAATGATACCCAGGATGATGAGGTAGAGGTAACCCAGTGGCAACAAGTGCTGAATGCGATCTAAATTTTTGGTCAAGATGGATCTTATTTTAGTTGATATAGGATGAAGGAGGTAAAACTACTGAATTTTGAAATAAAGTATACGGGCTATATCTAATGTATTAATCCATTTGAAACTCCCTAAGACTTTACGATATCCAAATATTGACTACCTTTTTTATCTGCCATTTTTCTTTGACCTTGGTGATATAAACAAAATAACCAAGGCCACATTTGCCACCACATCCATAATCTACCTCCATTACTCCATTTTCACGTTTCGGGTCGAAATAGATCTTGGAATAGGACATAGCTCCGGCAAATTTTGGATATTTCTTTTTCCAATTCTGGTATTCCATATCAGGCTTCATTTCTGCGCGTGACATGAACATAAATTTTTGGTTTTTATGCCTTCCCATTTCAACTCGGTATCGGGTGGAATCCAACATCTTATAGGAGCCGAAAAAATACTTCTGATCTTCCTGCGCTATGTA
>CALGRQ010000099.1 GCA_937880795.1 uncultured Dyadobacter sp.
GGGAATGGCTCGGCTGCCGACTCTTATGGCGGCATTATGAAGGTAGATCAGGAGCAGGTGCAACTCATGAAACGCCGCGGGGGCGTGGGGCACGACCTGTCCCATATCCGTCCAAAAGGTTCGCCTGTTAAAAACTCGGCATTGACTTCTACGGGCATTGTTCCTTTCATGGAACGCTATTCTAACTCTACCCGCGAGGTAGCACAGGATGGTCGCCGTGGTGCGTTGATGCTCTCTGTCGCCATTAAACACCCCGATTCAGAGAATTTTATTGATGCCAAGATGGAAACCGGCAAGGTGACCGGGGCCAATGTTTCGGTACGTATTGATGACGCATTTATGCGTGCGGTGGAATCGAACAGTTCATATCAACAGCAATATCCTATTAACAGTACCACACCTGCGTATCAAAAAGAAATTGATGCCAAGCAGTTGTGGAAAAAAATCGTGCATAACGCCTGGCGTTCTGCCGAACCGGGAATCCTTTTTTGGGATACCATCATCAGAGAATCCGTTCCCGACTGCTATGCAGACCTCGGCTACGAAACGGTTTCTACCAACCCTTGCGGAGAAATTCCTCTTTGTCCATATGATTCCTGTCGCTTGTTGGCGATCAATCTGTTCTCTTATGTAGACAAACCGTTTACGCCTGAGGCTTCCTTCAACTGGGCATTGTTTAAAAAGCACATTGCCGCTGCCCAACGCATGATGGATGATATCATTGATCTTGAATTGGAGAAGATCGATGCCATTATTCAAAAAATTGACGAAGATCCGGAAGATGCTGAAATCAAACGTACGGAGCGCAATTTGTGGCTGAATATACAAACCAAAGCCAATGAGGGACGCAGAACGGGTATAGGCATTACAGCAGAAGGTGATATGCTCGCTGCCCTGGGTTTAAGATACGGAAGCGATGAAGGAACTGCCTTCTCTGTTGAAATACATAAAAACGTAGCCTTAGAGGCGTATAGAGCCTCGGTACATACTGCCAAGGAGCGCGGTCCTTTCGCCATTTTTGATGCTGAGAGAGAAAAAAACAATCCTTTCATTCTACGCCTGAAAGAGGCTGATGCTCAGTTGTATTACGAAATGCTGGAATACGGAAGACGTAATATTGCACTATTGACCATTGCCCCTACCGGAACGACCAGCTTAATGTCGCAGACGAGCTCGGGTATTGAGCCGGTTTTCTTGCCGGTATATAAAAGACGTCGCAAGGTTAATCCGAATGACAAGGATGTACGTGTAGATTTTGTAGATGAAGTAGGCGATTCGTGGGAAGAATATATTGTTTTCCACCACCGTTTCAAACAATGGATGGAGGTGAATGGTTATGACACCACCATCAACTATTCTGAAAAAGAGCTGGAAGAAATCGTTAAAAAATCACCTTACTATAAGGCTACTTCTAATGATGTAGATTATCTCAAAAAGGTGAAAATGCAGGGTGCTATACAGCAATGGGTTGATCATTCTATTAGTGTGACCATCAACATGCCTAACGATGTTACTGAGGAACTTGTTGGCGAATGCTATATGGAGGCTTGGAAAGCGGGTTGTAAGGGTGTTACCGTATATCGTGACGGTTCCCGCTCGGGTGTATTGGTATCGAGTTCTGAGAAAAAGGATGAGCCCGAAGTATTTGCCAACACGCCATTCCCAACCATTCGTCCACAAACTTTGGAAGCCGATGTGGTTCGTTTCCAAAACAAAAAAGACAAATGGATTGCCTTTATAGGAACAATCGAAGGACGTCCTTATGAGATCTTTACCGGGTTTGCGGATGATGAAGACGGAATTCTTATCCCAAGATGGGTGAACGAAGGAACAATCATCAAAAACCGTGAAGCCGACGGCAGCTCTCGTTACGATTTCCAATATAAAAACACAAGAGGCTATAAAACCACCATTGAGGGGCTATCGCACAAGTTTAACCCCGAATACTGGAACTATGCCAAGTTAATTTCGAGTACATTACGCCACGGCATGCCCATTGAGAAGGTAGTGGATTTGATCAGTAGCTTACAACTGGATGAATCTATCAATACCTGGAAAAACGGGGTGGCACGTGCCTTGAAACGCTACGTTCCAGATGGCACTGAGGTAAAGAAACAAATGTGTCAGAATTGTAATTCTACAAATCTCATGTATCAGGAAGGCTGCCTGACTTGCAAAGACTGCGGCTCTTCGAAATGCGGATGATATAAAAATAGCCTGCCAGATTTTAAAATTTGGCAGGCTATTTCATGATAAAGTATTGGTTTCTTCACTTCAAAGTCCCGTATACAACTTTACAAATTCAACCCATTTAGGGCCATTGGGAACCCGTACATATTTTCCCTGAGGTGTGATTAATAACTTCGTCGGGTATGTCGTAATTAGCAGCGTTTCCTGTATTTGATCATCGGACATCGCCACAGGAAATGTAAATTTCTTTTCTTGCATATATGCTGCCACTTTTTCCTTTTTATCATTGCAAGCGATCGTCACGATAGCCATTTGGTCATTTTTTGGCTTGACATAATCGGTATATAATTTTTCCATATCCGGATGCTCCGCACGACACGGTGCACACCACGTACCCCAAAAATCTAACAAAATCCATTTACCGGTCCACGCTCGACTTACAAACTGCTGATTATCCAACAGAGGTAACTCCATTGGTGGTGTATTATTGGCTATACCATTCACAGCATCTAGCCAATAACTGGCAAAATCTTTCTGCTGACCGCCCTTTAACCCGTAAGTCTTCTCCAATTGCGTTTTATAATCAGGATTAGCCAACGACATTACCAATAAAACGGGTAGCAACTTTTCTTGACTTGCATTACGTTCAACAAGCAAATCCAGGTAATCCTTCTGAAATGAGATACGATCAGGCGTATGCAGCATGGGAATATCGACTACAAAGCCCGCATGGCTCAAATCCATTGCATCTGGACTAAAATGAAACGCCTTTTGCAGATATTTTTCTTTCTCTTCCAAATCCTTTTCATCACTCCCCTTTACAAAATTGAGGCTGGCTAACATGTATCTTAACCAAGCACGCTTTTGCCGATCCTCAAAGCTCGACTTTTCCGTTAACACAATCTGGTTTTGTGTGAGGTTTTCATCCAAAGCATCAAAAAGCTTAGCAGCCAAGGTCTGCTGCTTGGGATTTTCCAACAACTGTTTATAGATCATAACCCCATATCGCCCCGATCGATTTAAGTATAAATCCTGCGAGAATATCTCTTTGTGAATGAAAGTATTGACCAAATCTGTGGTTGCAGCCCCATTTCGACCTTCTGCTAGCTTTGCCCAAGTAACCAATCCGTTGGTAGCCTGATGTAACGGCCCTATCTTTTCCTGTGCCAAAAGATTGACCATATCTCTTGCAAAACCTGCTTTCTTCCATTTTTCAGGAGAGCTAACAGAGTCGTTGCGATAAGCCATCACTACTAGGTTAGCAAAAATATGATGCAACTGATAGGTGATTAAATCACGAGCGGGACCAGTCAGGTTTTGAGCACTTTGTCGCAGGAAAACAATGGCAGAATCAGGATTTGGGCTTTCATTCATGTATTTATATACTCCCGACCAGCTGGCACTTTGCTCTGGCGTCAAATCGATGGGTCCCTGAGCCATCATCGAACCAAGACCGAACATCATCAACAGGATTTGCGGCAAGATCTTCCTTGTTATAAATCTTTTAAGGTTCATGACTGTTTGCGTTTAAGTAAGAATACCTAAATATATAAAAAACATTCATATAAAGTTAAGATATAAAAAAAGAGCCAGTCATGTCGACTGGCTCTCCCACAGCAATATATCAGTAATTTCTATTTTGTCTCTTCTACCACACCCAGGTAGTTATAAGGGCTTATACCTCTTAATTCTTCCCGAATTTGCTCAGAAACATCCAGGGTTTCAATGAATCGTGAAATTGAATCGTGGGTAATCTTTTCGTTCGTACGAGTCAATTCTTTCAATGCTTCGTATGGCTTTGGATAACCCTCACGACGAAGAATGGTTTGGATTGCCTCAGATACTACGGCCCAGTTGTCTTCCAGATCGGATTTCAACATCTCAGAATTCAATTCAACTTTACCCAACCCTTTAATCAAGGAATTAAGTGCTATACACAAATGAGCAACCGGAACACCAATGTTACGGAGTACGGTAGAATCTGTTAAGTCACGCTGCAGTCTTGAAATAGGAAGTTTGGCAGCAAAATGCTCAAATAAAGCAGATGCAAGCCCTAAATTTCCTTCTGAATTTTCAAAATCAATCGGATTAACTTTATGCGGCATAGCAGATGAACCAATTTCACCAGCCTTAATTTTTTGCTTGAAATAACCCATGGAAATGTAAGTCCACATATCCCGGTTCAAATCGGTAAGAATGGTATTTAGCCTTTTCAGACAGTCGAACATGGCGGCAATATTGTCGTAATGCTCGATCTGCGTGGTATGCTTGCTTCTTTTGAGGCCAAGTACTTCCACAAAGTGATTTCCGAAAGCCATCCAATCTTGTTTTGGATAAGCGATATGGTGCGCATTGAAGTTACCTGTTGCACCACCAAATTTGGCCGAATTTGGGATTTTGTCCAACATTTCTAACTGGCGCTCTAAACGCTCTACAAAAACAAGGAACTCCTTACCTACGCGGGTAGGTGAAGCAGGTTGTCCGTGGGTGAACGCAAGCATTGGTACATTTTTCCACTCAATAGACATTCTTTTCAAAACAAAAAGAACCTGACGGAACAAAGGTTTCACCTGACGTTCCATCGCATCTTTCAATGAAAGTGGAATTGCTGTGTTGTTTATATCCTGAGAAGTAAGTCCGAAGTGAATAAACTCCTGATACGATTCAATACCCAGTTTTTCGAATTGCTCTTTGATAAAATATTCAACCGCCTTTACATCGTGGTTCGTTGTTTTCTCAATATCCTTGATGTGTAGCGCATCTTGTTCCGAAAAATCTTCATAAATCTTACGAAGAGAAGCATATTTGCTCTTGTCGAATTCTGCTAACTGAGGTAGGGGAATCTCACATAACGCTATGAAGTACTCGATTTCAACATATACGCGGTAGTAAATCAAAGCGTATTCCGAGAAGTAAGCCGAAAGTTCAGAAACTTGTTTGTAGTAACGGCCGTCTACCGGTGAAATAGCCGTAAGTTGATTTAATGACATGATTTTCAATACAGAAGAATAGATTATCGCGCAAAGTTAACAGAAAACCGCGTCCAATGCTGGTAAATGTCCTATGAAATATTCTTTTTAGTATTCGTGAAGGATATTTTAAAACAATTCGCATATTCGCTAATCAAACCTGAACCAAAAGAAATACAAAT
This sequence comes from uncultured Dyadobacter sp., assembly GCA_937880795.1. Lineage (GTDB taxonomy): Bacteria > Bacteroidota > Bacteroidia > Cytophagales > Spirosomataceae > Dyadobacter. The sequence goes on from CALGRQ010000099.1 coordinate 5,342, forward strand.
GCAACCATCCCCATTTCTAGGCGAGCTCATCGGTACCATGGTCCTTATATTATTAGGCAACGGAGTTGTAGCAAATGTTGTACTCAAAAAAACAAAAGGTGAAAATGCAGGCTGGATTGTGATCACCGCCGGGTGGGCTTTCGCTGTGATGTTTGGTGTCTTTACCGCCAATATTTTTGGGAGTTCGGCAGCACATCTAAACCCTGCCGTAACGGTTGGCTTTGCCGTTTTACAGAATGATTATAGCTTAGTGGCATCCTTCATACCCGCACAACTCATTGGTGCATTTTTAGGCGCTATACTAGTATGGCTTCAATACTATCCGCATTGGGACGCCACAGAAGATCCCGGAAGCAAACTGGCATGTTTCGCTACCGGACCAGCCATCAAATCGCCGGGAGCCAATTTCATGAGTGAATTTATTGCCACCGTAGTACTGATCGTTGGACTGGCAGGTATAAGCTTTTCGGGTACTGTGGATCCAACCAAAGGAGGAATTCCCGCTGGCGTTGCTCCGTATCTGGTGGGAATGCTGGTTTGGAGTATAGGCCTTTCTTTGGGTGGTACAACCGGTTACGCCATTAACCCCGTACGAGATTTAGGGCCACGTTTGGCTTATTCCATATTACCAATTTCCAAAAAAGGATCGTCCGACTGGACATATGCCTGGGTTCCCATTGCGGGGCCCATTGCAGGCGCCATCCTTGCAGGACTCATCATGCGATCCTTTTCTGCATAACCGACTTTATCTGTCCAAATCTCCACTCTATTAAACGATCATGCTTATGTTAAGAAAAATTCTGTTAGGCTTACTGGTTGGTTTAGTCGTGATTCAATTTATACGCCCCGTCAAAAACGAGGCGGCAGAGATGTCTGCTAACGATATTGAAAAGCACTATGAAGTGCCGGACAATGTAAAAGCAACTTTGAAGAAGGCATGTAGGGATTGTCACTCCAATAACACGGAGTACCCTTGGTATTCACAAATACAACCAGCCGCTTGGTGGATGGATGGACATGTTCAGGATGGCAAAAAACATTTCAACCTATCCGAATTTGCATCATATCCACCCAAAAAGGCAGATCATAAACTAGAAGAGCTCATTGAGTCGCAGCAAGATCACTGGATGCCTTTGGAGTCTTATACCTGGATACACAAGGACGCAATTCTTTCGCAGTCCGAAAAACAGGCACTCATTGACTGGGCATCAGGGGTGCGCACAGAAATACAAACGGCTCATGCCATTGATTTTTTGGATAAATAAATTTGTTTACCACAACGTCGATATTAAAGGTCGACGTTGTGGTAATTTTAGTTTACAAAAACTTCATCCATAAAAATCCAGGCACGCTGACCTTTACCAGGATGCCAAAGCGGTAATTTCGCCAGGGGCTTGGCTATAATTTTAATACAACTCAATTCCTGAGACTGAAAATCTGCCTCAAAAACGAGGTTTTCCACATTACCTGTCTTTTCGTCCAACATCGTCGGATTTAATATTTTGAGCAATTTCATATTGCTCTTATCCTTTCCTCCCCACACCTCTATTTTTGTCGGTGGGAAAATAAATCCTCCCACGTTGCGCAACATACTGAGCGTAACATTTTGAGCCGTTACCGGTTTCCTAAAGAGGATATATGCCTGTAAATCCTGATCCCGATATCCAAGCCATTTCCCGCTCGACTGCGAATTATCACTTTTCACACCATCTGCAAGAGTTTTATCTTGCTGCGCCGGATACTTTACATCGGGCTTGGTGATGAGTTGAACACTGTCGATCGGGAAGGTGGATTTAAAGAAGTACTTATCCACATTTTTACTCCCAAACCAACCGTCTTTGAAGGCTTTTGCTTTGAGTTTTGTGTTCTTAGCTATGACAATTGGTTGGCTATAAACCAATCCAGAAATGCTGTCAGGATCGGTCCCATCCAGGGTATAGCGGATTGTCGTCCCCGGTATCTGATGTTTGAGCCTGATCCCGGTTTTACCTGAAATAATCTGATTATCGTTTTCGATCACAGGTGGATTGAGAGCCATAACAATCGTATCACTTCTGAATCCGGTTTCAAAACTGATCTTTTTCTCATTTCGTAACTGCGCCAATTCATTTGGCGACATGCTCGTACTCCACACATATACCTTTTTCAGCGATGGGAAAGAAGCCAATTCCTTCACTTGAGATATTTTCACCGCCGTCCCACTTAACGATAATTCCCGTAATCGTGCCAACTTTTTCAATTCCACCAAAGCCTTACCTTCAATATCGGTAAAATTTAAGATCAATCTTCTTAACTCTGAAAACTGAGCCAGTTGTTTCAAATCTTCATCTTTGACAGGCATTTTGCTCAAATCGATGGAAACGATTTGGTCTTTTAAAGGCGTCAGTGCTTCTATATCTCCGCTTTTAAAGTTTGCACGATTGTAAAAATTCACAAACAATGCAGGCGAAGACAAAGACAGCGGTTTGATAAGCCTATAATTGGTGTTTAGCTTTTGTATCGTACCGGCATCGGCCACACCGAAATCATATTCTTCCTCCACACGCCCTCCTCCTAGCGTATTTTGGGCATATTGGTAAATTGGACTTGTTTCTGATAGCGTATGAACCATTAGATCAAAAGGTGATCCGGCTTTAATCCAGGTAGCTAGTAATACCACTTCGTCATCAGTGAGCTGCACTTTGCCTTTGGGAGGCATATGCTTTTTATCATCCAACGGCAAATGTACCCGATTTAACAACAGGCCTAGATCCTCCCGACTCGTGTCCCATAGCTTTCCATTTTTTCCACCTTTCGCCAACAGCTCCCTTGTTTGCATTTGAAGCCCCCCCTTCGCCTTTTCTTCATTATGGCATGAATAGCATTTTTGCTGCAAAACCGGTTGAATCAAATCGTCATATACATTGGCATCCTCCAAAGCCACCTTGGTGGGTTCAGAAGTTGAAAAAGGTATAGGTGATATCAGGAAGTCTTCACCATGTGTCAAATTACCTCCTAAATGCCCTCCTATCAGCAATAAACTTAAAAAACAAAATGCCAGTATTTTTGAAACGATTTTCCAGGGCGCCAGATAGTGCTTAAATCCATACCAAATTAAACTGATTAACGATATAGCTACGCCCATCCATTGATGCCACAGGAGAGTATCGCCCTCGTAGCCCTCCTCTTTCGATAAAACAAAACCTGAAAAAGCAGCAATTACTGCGGATAAAGTCCCGATTAGCAATAGAAGGTCTGCCAAATCCTGATGCCAACGCGTGGAAGTTCTCTTCTCTATGACAAGAACCCATACAGCATATAGTACCAATACCACAAGAGGAAAATGCAACACCAATGGGTGCAACCGCCCTATAAAGGGCATCCAAGAAGGCACAACGAAACGGTCTCCAAAGAGCAATAGAAAGACAAGCAGTCCATTGAGAAAAAAGGCAAGATTATAAAGCCAACCTTTCCAATTGGCCTCGACGGATGTAGCAGTTGAATTCATTTACGCAATGATACCGTTTACCAGCTTACCCGCCACATCTGTCAGGCGGTAACGACGACCCTGGTTTTTGAAGATCAGTTTTTCGTGATCCAATCCCAATTGATTTAAAATGGTAGCATGGAAATCATGGACATGTACCGGATCCTTGACAATGTTGTAGCCAAACTCGTCTGTTTCGCCATATACGATTCCCGGCTTAATACCTCCTCCGGCCATCCAAACGGTAAATGCCCTTGGATGGTGATCACGGCCATAATTATCCTTGGTAAGCGTACCCTGACAATAATTGGTCCTACCAAATTCTCCTCCCCATATCACCAACGTTTCATCCAGTAAGCCCCGTTGTTTTAAATCGGTAACCAGAGCGGCCGATGCCTGATCCACATCCATACATTGCCCTTTTATTTCGTTGGGCAAACCACCGTGGCTATCCCACCCTTGATGATATAGCTGTATGAAGCGTACGCCCTGTTCCGATAATTTTCTGGCCAAAAGGCAGTTTGCCGCATAAGTACCAGGAACCAGACATTCCGGTCCATACATTTTAACGATCGACTCGGGCTCCTTGCTCATATCGGTTATTTCAGCATGCGATAAGCCATTTCATACTGTTGCACCTTCGCTGCGATTTCAGGATCACCGAACTCATCCAACGTGCCTTGGTTTAATTCTGCCAGTTTATCCAGCATTTTGCGCCGTTGTGTCCGATCCATCCCATCTGGATCGTTGAGATATAACACCGGATTTTCACCGCTACTAAACTGAACGCCTTGATGCACCGAGTCTAAAAAACCATTGGTCCATAGCTTTGAATAAACACCCTGCCCATTGCCTTTTCCTCGCGATAGCAAAACACAAAACCCGGGAAGATTCTGATTTTCACTACCCAAGCCATAGCTCAACCATGCGCCCATGCTAGGGCG
>CALGRQ010000100.1 GCA_937880795.1 uncultured Dyadobacter sp.
AAATTTTCAAAAGCTCAGCGAAACTGAAAAAAAACAGTTTATAGACTGGATCTATGCTGCCAAAACAGAAGATTCAAAAATTGACCGTTTGGCGCAAACAGTCAATATGACGCTAAAAGGACTTAAACTAAATCATAAAAAATAACCTCAACGAAAAATCCCGGCTGCTCAACACAACCGGGATCCATCATTAAAATATAAATACTATTTATTGTTTCAAAAATCTGAAACCATACGTATTATTTTCATCTCCAATACGAATAATATAAATCCCCGATTTTAATATAGAAATAACCGTATTAAGCTGCTTATTAATTTCCTGAATAGACCCAGCTCCTGCCTTTACCGCCGTGCCATCTACATCCAAAAGTTGATACGGATAGGATGACTGGGCCGTAGCTTTACCGAGCAACTTTAAATCGATTTGAGCCACGACGGGATTAGGATATACAGAAAACTCAATGTCCGATTTTCCATTCATTTTCACCGAAACAATACCTGAAAGTGTTGAGGTTCCATCAAAATCCGTCTGTTTTAAGCGGTAATAAGAAATGCCTGCCAGTGGATTGTTATCTACAAAACGATAGTTGTTTAGGTTATTGGCATTGCCCTTCCCGTCCAATACCGAAATATCTTCAAACTTACTCGCGTCTGCCGACCGTTGAACAGTAAAATGACTATTTTCAGTTTCAGAGGCTGTTCTCCATAGAACTTCAACTTGTTGGTTCATTTTCTTTGCCTGAAAAGAAATCAATCTTACGGGTAAAGCAGCTGAAAAATCTACACCAATCAATATTGGATCATGATCCGATGAACGGAATGGGCTCGTTGCATCGGTTTTAGCATTGTCATATTGCAAGAATGCGGGCTCGGTAGAGTTGATATTCCACTTCTTCACCGTAACCAACGGATTCATCGCAGATGATACAACAGCATGATCCAACGAACCTAAGGTTCCACTAAAATGGTAAGAATACTCCGTTGCAGAACTAGGAACAACCATTCCTGAGGCACGCAAAACGTCGATAGGATCTTCTTCATAATAGGCATTGTAGTCACCAACGCTAATGATGCGATCTGTGCCACCGGAAGTTTTTAGCTGATCGATGAAAGCCACCAGAGCATCTGCCTGAACCTTTCGGGTGTTATTAAAATTCCCCTGACCGTCGTTCTGATCGGCGTCACTTCCAGTTCCCGTTCCACTTTTAGATTTGAAATGATTCACGATAAAAGTAAATTTCTCGGCGGCCATAGTTCTAGCTGATGGTGAAGCAATCGTCTCGAAGGTTTGAGCCAAAAAGGGACGTTGCTCCGCAAGACCTGCAATCTGTACAGTGCCAGACGGTACCACTGCACCCGGCTTGTATATGATTGCGCATTTAATCAAATCCGTATTACCTGTTTGTATTGTAGCGCCATCGTCCACAATCGCATAAGCTCCGGGCTGTCCCAACGCTGTATTTAAACCGTTTACCAAATCCTGAACCGCGGAAGTGGCCCCTACTCCATCATTTTCAATTTCGATCAATCCAACTACATCAGCATCCATTTGACTTAATGCCTTAATAATTTTACTTCTTTGCACGGAGAATGCTGCTGCCGTGGCTGCGCCGCGGGATGTAGGAAAGCCTGTACCATCGCCATTTCCATTGAAATAGTTCAGCACATTGAAACTAGCAATTTTGATATCTGCTTGCGTAAATGTGGGTACAGCTGGGCGGGTAACACTTACCACAGGAGCCTCTGCCCCGTCCAAGGGCTGGATACGAAATTTACTATAACCATAACCCAAAATCCCTTTCAAAGCGGTGATGGTTCCACCAACACGTACAGTTTTCAACGTGGGGTCTATATAAGGCGTTATAGACGGGTTACTCAAACCTGAGCCGTCGTCCAGAATAAGCGTTTTAGCAAGATTCTGCGTAGCATATGTTTGAACCGCAGCCGCGTTGGCAGTACCCACAGAACTGGTTCCGCTGGCAGGATCGTCATTTGGGTGGGGACATAAATATTTCCATCCATCGAAAGACTTAACTCGCCATACTGTGCCAAACGGGATACCTCCGAAATGGTAAGTGGAGACGCGAACTGAACACGCATACCTTCGAAACGTTCAGGCAACGTGGTGGAGTAATCTGCATTGGAAACTGTCACAAATGCGGGCGCAGGATTTCCTGATGAAAGAATTTCCACCGCTGGTTCAACGATCACCGCCTGGTTAAAGGACGGGGATGAACCATTTTCCTGCGCAACACCAACGATTCGAACTTTATCACCTACTTTTACGGTTGGATCTTCCATAGCTACAAAAATTCCTTCCGAAGTATTTGGGTCGGCATCTATATCAGCGTCTTCTTCCTGAACGTAAAAGCCAGCCGGGCTCAGCGTTCCATATACCCCTGTAACCACTGCTTCAACCTGATAGTTACCGGCCACTGCCTGATCACCTGCCCCTTGAATGGCACTGATTTTCGTGGTTTCAGCCAATGATGCTATTCCATTGGCCGTTAATGGTATAGTTACAGTTGCAGCAACATTTGCATGTGTCAATGAAATATTAGCCTGCGTAGCGCCTGGCGTTGTCAAGGTGCCTTTGACTCAAACCTACCCGATGCACGTTGCGCCTCCGTAATCGTAAAAGTGTTTAAATATGGACCCGCAGCACTTGTAGCAATCAAAAACGGATTAGTCACCATAACCGTAACATCGCTTGCAGCAAGATTTGCAAAACTTACACTTATCGACTTCGTTGATGACGGGACATTGACAAATACATTACCAAAAGCGATAGAACTCGGGGTTGCAGTAATGGCCGGCGATGAAGAAAATTCAGCAGGTGAAGCTGAATTTTGTGGTTTAGGCGCAGCAGCCGTAAAATCGGCGTTGTTGTTGTTACTATCGTAACCGTTGCCCGACCCAGCAATGAGTTGTCCAAAACCTGAATTTCGCTGAACTGAATTGGTGTTACTTGGTGCAACAGTTGTCGCAGTACCTTCGTAATAGCTGGCAGTACCTCCGAATCCAACAAAATCCACTACGTTCGTCATGTTGGCGGGTATGGCACCTGCCAGTAGGCCACTGCTGTTACATAATGCCACTTTACCAGCTGTCCCAGACAGGGCAATAGTACCCGTTGCATCAGGTGCGGGGAGTGCAGGAGCAGAAGTATTCGCTCCAACTGCCTGTTGTACCAGATAGTATTGTCCCGGCCCAATACTTCCCGTTAAATCTGTCTTGCTCCATGTGCTACCCCCGGCACTACTATACTGCACCGACCAGTTCGTTAAATCTATCCTTGTATTGGTTGGATTATATAATTCAATGAAATCGTTTTTATACGGAGCACCCGAGTTTCCTCCTCCACCGTACACTTCACTAATGACAACGTGATTGGCAATTTGGGCCTGCGCCTGCGGCATTAAAAAAAGAAATACAGTACTTAGAAAAAGTAGTTTTTGTTTCATAGAAGTTTATCATAATTGGTTTTGATGGAGCACCAAATTATGAACAAAGTAGAGCATTCCCTATTACCTGTATGTGAACATCTTGTTAAGATTTCTTTTATTCAAATGATTGTACTGATTATCCTATATCGCATCTTGGAGCATTCCAATCATAAGATTACAACGTCTTTCAATAGCCCACTTTAGATAAAAAAATGGAAGCAGTGCTGCTATATGCAACGCTGCTTCCACCCAACTTTTATAGATAAAAAGCTTCTACTCCTTCTTTCCAAACTCTCCATCAGCAATGATCACCACTTCCTCGCTCAGCATCGGAGGGGCAAACTTTGGACCAATATTGAAATCAGCGCGTTTGACCACGCCTGTCGCTCTAAAACCAGCGACCGGTTTCTTAGACATGCTATTGATAATCGTTCCTCTATACCACAGTTCAAGTGTGATCGGTTTGGTAACACCATGCATGGTTAAATCTCCCGTGAGTATATACTTATCACTTTCTTTGCTTTGTAGACCGGTACTTTTAAATTTTATCTCCGGATTGGTCGCTGCATCAAAAAAATCGGGGGATTTTAAATGATCATCCCGCTTTTCAATACCGGTATGAATGCTGGCGGTTTTCCCTGTTAACTCAAACTTAGCGTCACTAAAATCCGGTTTCGACGCGGTAATTGTTGCATCGAAATCACTAAAAGAACCACTAATGGTTGATACCCCCAAATGGGTTATATCAAACTTAAGCTGTGAATGTGCTTTGTCATTTTGCCAGGTAGACTGAGCGAAAGCACCCAATGAAAGAACAACGAACTGGACGAGAATAAGTACTTTTTTCATAAATCCCTGCTGTTTTGAGTTAGTGATCAGAATTCATTACTGCATATAAATTTAGACATTTTTATGAGTTATGATCAGGTAAAAAAAATTAAGCCATCCACAAATAAAATACCCGAATGGGCTTTTACGTCCATCCGGGTATTATGAAATATTTAACTTTTACAATAAGGCCGCTCCAAAAACGCCAGCACTATCTCCCAAGCGAGGTTTCAGGATTGGCGTAGTGAGTATGCCCTTGTTAAAAATATACTTTTTAATACGTTCATATCCTTCTGTATACAACAAGTCGATATTCCCAACTCCCCCACCAATGACGATTAAACCTGGATCGAGCACATTGATTAATGTAGAAATAGCACGTCCATAATATTCCAACAATCGCTCAATGGTTGCATGGGCATGCTCATTCCCTCCGGCTACATAAGCCTCCAAAATATTTTTTAAAGACAACTTTTCGCCGCTGATTTTTTCATAGAATCGTTCCAAGGCAGGGCCGGCAATAACCTGTTCCACACAACCTGCCTTTCCGCAATAGCAAGCAGTACCGTTTTCTTCCAATATATTATGCCCCCATTCTCCTCCTATACCATGTCTACCTCCAATAATTTTGTTGTTCACGACCAGTCCACCACCTACACCAGTGCCCATTATCACCCCAAAAACCACTTCTGCATCGGGATAATCGCGCCCTGCACCCATGAGAGCTTCCGCAAGTGCAAAGCAATTGGCGTCATTCGCCAATTGACAAGGTATACCCAAAACCGTCTCGAGATCGGCCCGCAGAGGCTTTTCGTTCAAACAAATGGTATTCGAGTTTTTCATCAATTGGGAGTCAGGCTCTAATACCCCCGGTGTAGCAAAACCTAACTTCGTGGGTCTTTCTCCTACCTCATCCGCAACCAAATCAACCAGTTTCTTTATTTGGGACAATATATGTTCGTATCCCTTTGCTGATTCTGTTGGAAGGCGCATGCGCGCAATCACCGCCATATCACGCGTTGAATCCAATACCGCGCACTCAATTTTAGTGCCTCCCAAATCTATTCCCCAGAGTTTCATGTTTCTATTGACAATCGGCCATCAGCTGACGGCTACATTTATTAAATTACTAATTACCTAACTTCTTTAATTACTTCATTCTTAACTTCTAATTTCCTAATCCCCGCAAGGTTCTTTCCCCGATCAAGAATATTGATAACTTTTTAACTACTCTATCTTCTGCACTACTACTCCCCTCCCTAATGCACCTTATAAAACTTTTTCCCAAACAGGAATATCACCGCGTAGCAGATAATGGGCAAATAATAAGCCATTGCCACATCGTGCTCTGCAACTGCGCCCATCGCAAAAGGAAAGAAAGCCCCACCAACAACACCCATCGATATAAATGACGAAGCCTGCTGCGTGTGTGCACCCAGGTTTTTCAATCCTAAACTAAATATGGTTGGGAACATAATACTGAAAAAGAAATTCAGCATCAGCAACGCAATAAACGACGGCCATCCCCAGCTTTGCGCAATGATCAGACACATCACAATATTACATGCAGCAAAAATAGCCAGTAGTGAATGTGGTGCTATATACCGCATCAGGAAGGTGCCCACGAAACGTCCCACCAGCATCAGTACAAAAAACAGAATCATGTAGTTACCAGCCACGGCATCTGTAAAACCCATTTTTTCGTGCCCATAATTGATAAAAAAGGCCCATGTTCCTGCCTGAGCAGCCACGTTAAAGAATTGCGCTATTACAGCCCAAACAAAATGTTTATGCTGAAAAAGTGTCTTATCCGGATCCAGATCAACATTTTCAGCGTTGGGGTCAGCAACAGCATGGGGATCAACAAGTGCCGGTACTTTCACGAAAGAAAATAATACTGCAATGCTGGCAATCACACTTCCAATGACGATATATAAAGTCTTCACGGAGGTTAAATCTGTACTACCCTCTACATTGTTTCTCAATAGGAAATAAGAACCCACCGCAGGTCCAATGATAGTACCCAACGCATTAAAGGCTTGCGCAAAATTGATACGCAAATCGCTGGTGCGCTGGTCGCCCAAAGAGGCCACAAACGGATGAGCTACCGTTTCGAGCGTTGAAATTCCACAACCCAAGATAAATAAGGCTATTCCAAAATACGGAAATGAGGCCGCCGCCGCCGCCGGAACGAACAAAAATGAACCTAACGCAAACAAAGCCAAACCAAACAGAACACCGTTCTTATACCCAAAGCGTTTCATAAATAACCCTGCCGGTATACCCATAACGCCATACGCACCAAAAATGGCAAACTGCACAAAAGCAGACTGTGTTTTGGTTAAGCTGAGTGTATGCTGAAAATGCTTGTTCAGCACATCTCCCATTGTAATAGCTATACCCCAAAACATAAACAGTGAGGTTACGAACACAAGGGTTACCAGGTATTTCTTATCTGTAAAACGCGGAGCAGCAGCTGCTTCGTGGGGAGAAGAAAATTTACTCATTTAGTTGAAAAGTAAAATTAAATGTAAGGTAGGTTCTATTTTTGCAAATGTAAGTAACAGAAAGATAAAAACTATCAGGACTTCCCATTTTTGAAACTCCGTACATTACCGCTACCCTATTCCGTTTTCGCCATGGGCCTATCTAACGCAAAGATCCCGCCGAAACAGCCCCGAAAGTCTGATTTCAACAGGATCATTCCCTATTTCAGGCGTTTTTGAACCTATACTACCTGATACATTTTAAGTTGTATTTCAATAGCTGCCAGCTGTCTAAACATTTCCTCACGGTACGCTGTCGTCTGATTATTCAAGCGCGGAATCAATTCTTTATAATAAGCAATACCCGTCAATAGCTGTTCCTGAAACTTTTGTAAATACTTTTTCTTCTTTTCATTAATCACCTGAGCCTGCGTTTCTATATCCTTGCGATAATGTTCAAGGTATAGGTTGAGTTCATTGATGAACATGTTAGGCCGGTTGGTCTGGCTCAACAAGTCAAGCTTTCCATAAATATGCTTCACCATTTCATCCAGTGAATATACTTTTGAAAACCAAGCCAGATTGGGCCCCGGGCAGATTGCCACAGCATGGTTCTCCCGGGGCTTTATTTGTTGATGCTTGATTAAAGTCGAAGTGCTGAGCCCGTCGCACAAGCACAATTTTTCGGTGATGGCGTTAAATTGTTGATCATAATCCGCCGGTTTCGGGTCTAGGGCTTGCAACTGCTGAATTTTTAGGTTCTGATATTCCCTTGAAGCGGTACATATTGGCTCCGTCGTAAATTCGGTATTGGAAACTAGATATTTTTTGGTGCATGGACTACCCGGTCTTCCCTTTGCAATGCGTTCTAGCCGTTGCTTTTCAGCACTGCTTTTACTGAAATTGTTAAATAAAACGCCCAAAGGAGATGAGTTACTTACGTAGTAATCCTCTTTCTTGGCCGACACCAGTTCCTGTAAGGTAACGTCATCCACATTGGTCACTTCCGGCACCAGTAAAAACGGACTTCCCCAACCGGTTGCATCCACTTCATAGTGGTCCATAAGGAAATTGTTTTCAGCCGCGGTGCCTATACCCCCCTGCACCGTAATGAGTTGTGCTGGAGGGGCCAAAATAGAAATCCCTTTCGCGGTTAAAGCAGTTTGGTATAAACCAAATAACTCCACCAGCATATCTCGTTTTTTGATTTTAAATTCTTCCAAAATCGGTCCCAGCAAATACCCATCCGTAGCAAAAGCGTGACCACCGCAATTCAAGCCGGATTCAATTCGAAACTCAGAAACCCAAATTCCTTTTTTTGCCAAAAATTTTGCCTGGATAAAAGCCGAACGAAAATCACTTACTTTAAGCGTCACTTTTTTATTGAGACGACCATCCGCATCCGGAAAAAATTCATCAAATTGATCCAGGTAATTATACAACCGGGGATTCATCCCTGCCGAGAGAATGAGTGAGGAGGTAAGTGTACTATGCGCAAAACCACGAAGGGCGGCAGACGCATCCGAAAAAGCATCGTCAAGAGTTGCTCCATTGGCACCTTTGTTGAGCTTATCTACCTTGGACATGATATTGACGTCAATGGCTCCTTTGCTGATAGCGCCACGCAGCTGTTCCTGAACTGCCACTTTCTCCGGTCCTTCCATCATGGTAGCCATATGCATATAGCTAACTTTTAAAGGAGACGAATCAGGCAACAATTCAAAATACCGTGTAATGTCACTTCCCGCTTCAAATGGTTCCGATTTGAGTTTTAGAAAATGCTGATCGATAATCCAATCCATCAGATTAAGGTAAGCAGTAATTCGTTTGGCTCTAAAATCGGGTTCTGACGTCAAAATAGGTACATAGGCCAATTGCCGGGATTCACAATGGTGTTTCCTCATTCTTTCGATCATTTCGTCGTCAACAATGGAAGCTACGGACGATATTCCGAAAGGAGAAACCTTGATTGGAGTATCAACAGAGTACCCTAAACCTAGTACCGGGATATGAAAAGTATGCGTTTTGTTAGTCTGGATCATGATTTGCTGGAAGCAGTAAATTTGAGTTCCAAAACTATACTAGCGCTTGTTTACAAAAATTGATAGGCATTAGTCAACAGCATGATAAAAATCAGTTCCTGAAAACAGACCCACCATCATCACACACTATATCAATACCTTACAAAAAAAATCAGAAATCGGCTTGTTAGTCAGGTTTAGACATAACAACCGATTCCTGATGTCTTTATCTACGAAACTCTGTCCACAGGCAAAATCATGAGGCTTATTTAGCCCTACTGAAGTAGTTGCTCATAAATAGCATTTGGTAGTGCACCGCATTGTTCCAATAAGGCCAGCTATGTCCGCCTGGGCGGGTGATGTAATCGTGTGGAATATTATTATAGAGCAGTTTCTCATGCAGTTGTTCATTTACTTTAAAGAAAAAGTCTTCCGTTCCGCAATCAATGATCAGCGATAACGAATTTGGCGTGAGTAAATGCAGAAGATTCATTACCGTATTTTGCTCCCAGCGCTGTGGTTGCTCGGCATAGGTGCCCAATCGTTTGGACATATCCCAGTTATTGGGAAAAGGACGGATATCAACACCTCCACTCATACTACCGGCAGCACCAAAAACGTCCTGGTGCTTGATAGCCAGGTATAGTGCACCATGTCCGCCCATACTTAAACCGGTGATGGCTCTACCCTTACGGTCCTTTATCGTTTTATACTTACTGTCTACCCAACGGACAAGCTCCGACGATACATAAGTTTCATATTTAAATTTCTCATCCACAGGGCTATCCCAATACCAGCTGCTATACCCACCATCCGGGCACACAATCATCATATTATATTGATCTGCGGCTTTTTGAAATCCCCCGGCTTTCTTGATCCAACCATCGTAACTGTCGCTATAACCATGCAGCAAATACACCACCGGCATTTCCTTTAATTGATTATACTGATCAGGGCGAACCACAACGGCTTTGATCGTTTTCTTCATCGCTGCACTATAGGTTTCAACGGTATCAACAATGGCTGCCTGGGAAGAAAATGAAAATAATGATAGAGAAAAAATTGTAGAAAGAATAAGTCTTTTCATGTGACAGGTAAGTGGATCAAATGGGTTATTCAGGAATAATATATACCTCCAAACTTACATAAAAAACTACTTTTCGAAATCAACCGACTATTGGTTTCTCACAATTATCTATACAGGCAATGCTAAAAATGATTAAGTTGAGTTAATAATTCCCCACCTCCGAAGTGGTTACATCCCATTTTATATCAACTCATTGCATTTTAAATCATGTGTTTCCCCTGCAACACCTTTGGCATTCCATTTGATTGGATTCCAAAAATTTTATTCTAACAACCTTCATGGGAAATTATCTTAATAACGTAGCACTTCTTTTGATCTTCCTTTGGTGCCTTGGTCATTTCGCATTTTCTAATTTTGGAATTGGCGACTCTATCAATCTCTTACTGGTCATTGCCAGCTTTGCCCTTATGTTGAGGTTTATACGAGGCGACCGGGTGGCGTAGAAATATCAAAAGCTTCATACGTAACCTAAACGATTTTAGAGGGTTCGTCGTTAAGAGGTTATAATGACACACGAAAAAATTTATTTGAGAGCAGACGGAACCAAGGTGAAGGTTTCTGTTTGGCTGTATGTTCAGCAAAATCATCCGTATTGGAGTTTTCTGATATTCATCCAGGAACCCCATTCTGAACGATGGTTAGACCCTTTTACGGATCGCGACTATCAAATGCGCATTGTACAACCCGGCTTTCAACAAGGATTAGCCGGTGATACGTACGAACATTATGTTTCGAGTCAGGAAATTCTGGATGCCAAATTAGAACTTTGGGAGAAGATAAAACCTGTATAAAAGGGTTTACCTACAATACATCCTTTAAAATTACCCATACATTATTCGCCAATATTCGATGTCCTTCCGCAGTGGGATGTATACCGTCTGTTTGATTGTATTTTGCCTCACCTCCGACACCTTCTAATAAAAAGGGAATTAACTTGATCTGGTTCTTTTCGGCAAGTTCTTTATATACGATCCTAAATTCTTCAGAATAGGTTTTACCCATGCTTGGTGGAATTTGCATCCCGGCCAAAACCAACGTGGCATCAGGGTATTTTGCTTTTACCTTGTCCAGGATGGATTGAAGATTTTTCCGTGTTTCGGTGACCGGAATTCCTCGCAAACCGTCGTTTCCACCTAGTTCAAGTACAAACACATCCAATGGTTGCTTCAAAAGCCAATCGATCCGGCTATTTCCACCCGCCGTCGTTTCACCACTAACACCTGCATTGATCACCTTATAGGATAGACCCAGGGAGTCAATCCGATTCTGAATTAAACTACTAAAAGCTTCTGATGGGTCGTCCAGACCGTATCCTGCCGTTAAACTATTCCCGAAGAAGACAATTGTTTTTTTCACCGCTGGACTAGCATTAGTTTCTGTCGGAGCAGCAGTTTGGGTGGTACTTTCTTCGTTTTTATTTCCCGAGCAAGCGATCAGCATTGAACCTGATAAAAGCAACGCAAAAAATGATTGTTTATATTTGATAAAATCAGACTGAACACGCATATCAAAATGGTTATTGTAAGTAGATTTTTCTAATTCGAGACCTAAATGTACGGAATGTAAAAATGATCTGTTTACCGTTCGTTCAGGTTTAAATGCCATTTAAACCAATTTAGCTAGCGACCGGGCTAAGTGCAGAACCAAAAACATGGAATAGCAGCTGCCATGATTAAACCCACTTTTCATTAAACCACGACTTCGCATTCATGAATACCATACTCCGTTTGCAACAAGTAGGAAAAACCTATCAAACCGGAAACAGGCCACTTACGGTTCTTAAAGATATTAATTTTAGTATTGAAGCAGGTTCAACAGTGTCTATTGTAGGGCCCTCGGGGAGTGGGAAAACCACTTTACTGGGACTTTGCGCCGGACTAGACCGCGCAACTTCCGGAACTGTTGAATTACACGGTATAGAACTCAACGGACTTTCTGAAGATCAACTGGCTTCCGTTCGCAACCAGTATATAGGTTTTATATTTCAGAACTTCCAGTTACTACCCACCCTCACCGCTCTGGAAAACGTGATGGTTCCATTGGAGTTAAGGGGTGAAAAAAATGTAAAACCACGTGCCCTGGACCTATTGGATAAAGTAGGACTTTCAGAACGCATTCATCACTACCCTACGCAGCTAAGCGGTGGAGAGCAACAAAGGGTGTCGTTGGCCCGCGCGTTTTCCAATCGCCCTCAGATCTTGTTTGCCGACGAACCTACTGGAAATTTGGATGCCGAAACCAGCGATAAAGTTGTGAAACTGCTTTTTGAGCTTAACAAAGAAGCCGGCACTACACTGGTGGTAGTAACACATGATCTTGAACTGGCAGCCAAAACGCAACGAACCATTCGTGTAAAGGGTGGTAATATCATCAGTGATTCCATTCAATAAAAGTTATATCGTTCTGCAAGGAAACTATTTTCAGAACACATTCACCGTATGAAGCAAAAGGGATTTAATTTTTCGTGGCTATTGCAAATGGCCTGGCGTGATAGCCGCAAAAATCGTTCGCGACTGGTTTTATTCATCTCGTCCATTGTACTGGGTATAGCCGCTTTGGTAGCTATATACTCGCTAGGTGATAATCTACGGCAAAATATTGACGAGCAGGCAGCCACCCTCATCGGTGCCGACCTTGCCCTAACCGGCAACAAAGCTGTGGAAGGACCGGTCAAACAATGGGTCGATTCATTAGGTATAGCCCGTTCGGAGGAAAGAAGCTTTGCATCCATGATTCTATTTCCTAAAAATGGAGGCAACCGATTGGCTCAGATTAAAGCGATACAGGGAGCATTCCCCTATTACGGCACGTTTGAAACAACTCCTATTGAAGCCGGTCAGTCGTTTCGAAATAAAAGAGAAGCATTGGTCGACGAAAATCTGATGCTTCAATATCAGGTTCAGGTTGGCGACTCCATCAAAGTTGGTGAAGTAACCTTTGCCATTGCCGGTGCACTGCAGAAAGCACCGGGGCAAACTGGCCTGTCCAGTACCGTGGCCCCCACAGTATACATTCCACTATCTTTTCTTGAACAAACGGGACTGCTGCAAAAAGGCAGTCGGATCACCTATAAATATTATATCCACTTCGCACCTGGAACCGACACCGAGGTTTTGGTAAAAAAGCTCGAACCTCGCATTGAAAACGCCGATCTGGATTATAAAACGATTCAGGGACAGAAGGAAGAAACCGGAAAGTCGTTCCGTGACTTAACCAGATTCCTCACCCTGGTTGGTTTCGTAGCACTATTGCTAGGCTGCATAGGCGTTGCAAGCGCTATTCATATTTATATACGAGAAAAACTTAACTCCATTGCAATCCTAAGGTGTCTGGGTGTAAATGCCGCACAAGCATTTTTCATTTACCTCATCCAAATTATCGGTATTGGTATCATAGGATCCATTCTTGGTGCCATTCTTGGCGTTACCATCCAGCAATTTCTTCCCATCATTATTAAGGATTTCTTACCGTTATCATTAACTACTGACATTTCCTGGCTTTCCATTATACAGGGGCTATCCATTGGGGTACTCATCTCGATACTGTTCTCGTTACCTCCACTTTTGTCAATCAGAAATGTATCCCCGCTTCATGTACTAAGGTCTTCTGGATTCGATGTTAAGCCAGAGCGCGACCCCGTAACCTGGTTTCTATATGGCCTCATTGTGCTGTTTGTGTTTGGATTTCTGTTTTTACAAACGAAAACCTGGGGCGAAGCCGCCATTTTTACGGCCGGTATTATAGCAGCTTTCGGAATTCTGTATTTGACAGCTTGGGTGCTGATGAGCCTAACCAGGCGCTTTTTCCCTGAATCTTGGAGTTATTTGTGGAGACAAGGTTTAGCCAACTTGTTCCGTCCCAACAACCAAACCGCTATACTCATCGTATCCATCGGGCTTGGTACTGCACTCATTAGCACCATGCTTTTCACCCAAAACACCCTCCTGACCCGCATTAATTTATCGACGAGTGGGAACCAACCCAATCTGGTGCTATTCGATATACAAACAGGTCAAAAAGAAGCGGTATTATCTTTGGCAAAAGCACAAAATATACCGGTAAACCAACGAGTTGCTATCGTAAATATGCGGTTGGAAGCGCTCAATGGCAAAAGGGCTAATGATATAAAAAAAGACACCAGCGACAAGCAGTCTGCCAGAATATTTAGTAGAGAATATCGCGTAACCTTTCAAGATTCTCTCACAAAATCGGAAAAAATTGTAGCCGGCAAATGGATTGGTACATACAAAAACGATGGTTCGCTGATCCCTATATCCATGGAAGACGCTTATGCTGAACGCAACAAAATTGCACTGGGCGACACGCTAACCTTCAACGTACAGGGCACCATGATGAGTACCCAGGTAGCCAGTTTACGGGAGGTGAACTGGAGTCAGGTACAAACCAATTTTCTTGTGGTTTTCCCTACGGGTGTTTTGGAAGAGGCTCCACAGTTTCATGTCATGCTTACCCATGTACCCGATGCCGCAACCTCGGCCAAATTTCAGCAAGCGGTTGTTTCACAATTCCCAAACATTTCAATTATCGATTTGGGCCTGGTTTTGAAAGTCCTGGATGAGCTATTTAACAAGATTGGCTTTGTGGTCCGCTTTATGGCAGGGTTTAGTATATTAACCGGCCTGATCGTTCTGATCGCATCGGTGCTCATTAGTAAATACCAACGTTTACAGGAGAGTGTTTTACTAAGAACCCTAGGTGCCAGTCGTTTGCAAATTTTCACGATCACTGCCTTAGAATATTTCTTCCTGGGTGCTCTTGCAGCCTTTACAGGTATTCTTCTTGCCTTTGCTGGCAGCTGGGCTTTGGCCGTATATAGCTTTGAATCACCATTCGAGCCTAAAATTGGCCCCGTTGCAATATTGTTTGTGCTCGTTTCTTCCTTAACAGTCATTATCGGACTAATCAACAGCCGTGGTATACTCTCACAGCCTCCTCTGGAAGTATTGCGCAGAGAAGCCTAACAAATTTTCTTAGAATAAAGTCTATCCGTACAGCCAGAAATAAACTATTCTGGCTGTACCTTTGCGTATGCAAACGTTTGCATTGATTTGTATAAATCAATATCAAAATATTATAAAACTTAACACAACGCATTCATATCGTGATAGTTATAATACCGCTTAGATATCCACCACCTTACTTCTTAACAAATTGGTGACACTGGCATCACGCTCCATTCATATGCCAGACGTTATTTCGCAGGACTCCCTGAGACCGAATTATTTGATATGATTACACTTCCATGATGCTCCGATTCTTAAACAGAACGCTGAATTTGAATCCCGCTTCTCATCGATTTGCATATAAAAAAAATTACAAACGTTTGCATGATACGTTCAGTATTTAACATTATTTATTTATATAATACAATTACTAAATTGCGCTTCACTGAGATTCAATTGGCTGGTTTTCCTGGCCTACCCTTTCACTTTAATCATTAACTAATTAATTCTCTATGAAAAAAACGACGACCTTTTCCATAAAAAGGCGGATGCTTAACAACGGGTTATTACCCATCGCAGCATTATGCGCATGGTATACGCCCAGTTTCGCAGCAATGGACCCTTCTCGAAATGCAACCGGAAAAGTAGTTACACAGGGCACTACCGAGGGGCTACCAGGAGTAACGATCATCCTCACCAACGCCGATGGCTCCGGACAACAAGGTACGACTACGGATGCTGATGGTAATTTTTCCTTTTCGAAACTGCAAACAAATTCTAAATACAACCTCGATATTAGCTATATAGGATACGAAAAGCAGACCATATCCGGCTATGTACTTACCGAAAGTAATGCCACTTCTCTGGTAATAAACCTGAAAGAATCGGCGTCTAACCTTGCCGAAGTGGTCGTTGTTGGATACGGAACCACATCCAAAAAAGACATTACGGGTTCAGTAAAGTCTTTAAAAAGCTCCGAATTTAATGTAGGTATCATAAACTCACCTGAACAACTATTACAAGGAAAAGTATCTGGTGTAAATATCACCTCGGCAACCGGTGAACCGGGTGGAAAAACCACCATTACGGTACGTGGACCTGGTGGTGTTCGTACAGGCAGCACCCCTCTTTTTGTTGTGGATGGGATGGCGCTAGACAACAGCAGTACGGGTGGTGACGCAAACCCACTCAACTTCCTGAACGCCCAGGATATAGAATCAATGGATGTTTTGAAGGATGCGTCTGCTACGGCTATATATGGTGCTCGTGGTGCCAATGGTGTAATTATCATTACCACCAAAAAGGGAAAGTCGGGACAAGCCAGTGTAAATTATTCGGGTAGTATAGGGGTGTCCACCATGGCACGGCCTTTGAATGTACTTTCTGGTCCAGAATTTTTGGCCGAGGCCGCAAAATTGGGCTCAACCGTGATTAATGGTGGTGCAGATACGGATTGGCAAAAGGAAATTTCCAGGACTGCCTATACCCATAACCACAATATCTCTATTGGAGGTGGATCGGACAAGCTAACCTATTACGGATCGTTTGGCGTCCAAAAACAACAGGGTATCCTTAAAGGCAGCCAGCAGGATCGTTATACAGGACGCATTAATCTTTCTCAAAAACTGTTGGAAGACCGCGTAACCCTGGACTTTAATTTGAATGCCAATAATACCGAGAACCTGCGTCCGAATAACCAGGGTATCATCGGCGCTGCGTTGAGCGCCAACCCAACCTATCATCCCTATAAGGAAGACGGCACCCCGTTTCTATATGAAGATGGTACTAACCCATTGGTTACGCTGAATTTATACAAGGAAAAGCTCGTTACCAACCGTGTTTTGGCTAGTATATCGCCTTCCGTAACCATCATGAAAGGATTGGTGTATAAGCTCAATTTCGGTATAGACAATTCGACGTCTTCGCAACATAAACAATCCAAGCCTAGCATAATTCCCTCCGACATTGGTCGACTGGAAGACTACCGACGCACGAACACCAACCGATTGATAGAAAACTATTTAACATATACACTCGACAAGAAAAACTACAATTTTTCAGCTTTGCTAGGTCATTCTTATCAGAAAATTTCTCTTCAGGCCAGCAATTACAGTGTAAACAAATTCCCTATATCGGAAATCGAGCCCATCTATAACCCAGGATTAGGGCAAGAGCTTAGTCTGGTACTGAATGCACCTGGCGGTTTTGCTACTATTAACGAATTACAGTCGTTTTTCTCCAGAGTTAACTACGGATTTAAAGATAAGTATTTGGTGACAGCCACCCTACGTATTGATGGATCTTCCAAATTTGGAGACAATAACAAGTATGGTGCATTTCCATCCTTCTCATTGGGCTGGCGTATATCCGAGGAGCCATTCATGAAATCGGGACCCTTTTCTGATTTAAAACTGAGAGCTGGCTGGGGAAGAACCGGTAACCAGGAAATACCTTCAAAAATCACGCAAGCCCGGTTTACGTCTTCCGTATCAGGTACCACCAGTTATCCTTTTAATAACATCTATCCCGGTGGAACCACTTACAGCCGCCTGG
Source organism: uncultured Dyadobacter sp. (assembly GCA_937880795.1). Lineage (GTDB taxonomy): Bacteria > Bacteroidota > Bacteroidia > Cytophagales > Spirosomataceae > Dyadobacter. The sequence goes on from CALGRQ010000100.1 coordinate 17,386, forward strand.
CTAACCCAAACATTCAGTGGGAAGTTTCCGCTCAAACTGATATTGGTTTAGATTTTGGCTTCTTTAAAGGTGCATTGTCGGGTGAGATTGATTATTTCTCTAAAACGTCAGAAAAGATACTTCTCGAAGTGATTCCAGCGGATCCCGTACAGCCAGCCGGTACGTATTGGACCAATGTCCCTAACATGCGCATCCAAAACCGAGGCGTTGAACTTGACCTTAATTACAGAAAAACCCTTGAAAATGGCTTACGTTTTGGTTTAGGTGGAAACATCACATTCATCAAAAACAAAATAGAAAATTCGCCATACTCTGTAATCCCATCCGGATCGGCACAGGGATCGGGTCTCACATCAGCAACCATTAATGGTTATATCAACAACGAACCAATCGGAACCTTTTACCTCAAAGAATTTACAGGGTATGATGATAAAGGAATCGGGACGTTCCGAGACGTAAATGGGGACGGAATCGTATCGGATCAGGATCGTGTAGTCGCAGGCTCAGCTTTACCTACCAAAATGTATAATTTTAGTGGTAATATCGCCTATAAGGGCTTTGACCTGACAGCCAATTTTAATGGTGTTGCCGGCAATAAGATCTATGACAACACGGCCAACTCTAATTTTTACAAGTTGCGATTGTCCAAAGGTCTCAATGTAACCCATGAAGCGTTGGCCGATGCAGAAGAATCCATCAACAATACGGCACCCGTTTCAACACGCTTCCTGAAAGACGCAGCCTTTCTTCGCTTAAATAATCTATCGTTAGGATACAATCTGAACACAAACAACCTGGGTATTAATCGTTGGATACGTACCGCCCGAATTTCGGTAACAGGTCAAAACTTGTTCGTTTGGACGAAATATGATGGCTACGACCCCGAAGTAAATAACGATCGTAACATCAATGAAATCACTTCCTATGGCGTGGATTATTTGAGTTATCCAAAAGCTAAAACCGTCATTTTTGGAATAAATCTTGGCTTTTAATTATACTGACATGAAAAAGAAATTTACCTATATATGCGTTGCCGCAAGCATTCTGTTTTTAACCAATGCCTGTACCGATTTAAAAGAACAGGTGCTGGATGAAAGTTTAACGGCGAAACTTACCGATCAGGAAGCTGCCAACGGACTTATCGTTCCCGTATACGCATTACTTCCGGAACTTTTCCAACACACCCGTTATTTTGCCTTACAGGAAATATCAACCGATGAGGCCATTTTACCGTACCGCGGCGGTACCGACTGGGGCGATAACGGGATATATTTGGCGCTACATCAGCACAATACAAGCAGCACCGATCCTAATGTTAATAATACCTGGAAAACATTAACCCAGGCATTATCCAGATCCATTACAGCCATTACCAGTTTCAAGAGCTCAAATCTCCCCAACGCCGAGCTATATACAGCTGAGGCCCGAGGCATGCGAGCCTACTACAATATGATCATACTGGACTTGTTTGGCATTGCATTCATCAAAGAGGACGCAGGAACAACCTCTAAGATTGTGCGTGGCGATGAGGCTGTAAAATACATTGAGAGTGAACTTCTTGCTATTGAACCCGTGGTTCAACCCAAGTCAGTAATGGGGCCTGGCCGACTAAACCAAGCCGCTGTTTGGGGGTTATTGTCACGATTGTATCTCAATGCCACGGTTTATCGGAATATTTATGCCACAACCTTTGACTTTGCCCCCGCAGATATGGACAAGGTTCTGTTGTATACCGATAAGATTATTAACTCTGGCCAGGCTAAATTATCGGCCGATTACTTCTCGATCTTTGATGATGACAACCACAGCAATGAAGAACTCATTTTTGCCGTGGACCAACGCGCTGATCTGAACGGACACAACCGATTGGCCTACTTCTCGCTATCTGGCGACCAGTTCCCATTGGCCGAATTCCCGGCAGCTAATGGCACGGATGGGCCCGCCATTAGCTGCCGGGAATTCGGCCAAGCGATTTTTATCAGACTTGGGTGCAAGCTTATGGCAATGTAGATCCGAAAAGAGACCCTCGATTTTATCAGGAAAATATGTCGATATACTCCAATAAGGCAGATACCTGTATCAATGATGCCGATTATAAAATCAACCGTGGTATTCTACGCGACCAGCAATATGGAGCTATAAGGATCAATGGCGCTTTTGTACGCTGCGCAGGTGGAAAACTAAAAGTAGGCAAGCTTAGCTATCTAACACGAAACCGAGCCGACTTACCCGTAAGCTTTTCGGAAGTGGTAGATTTTAGCACGGCTGGGAGTAACTACAATACGGGCTATCGGGTTTCAAAATATGAATTTGGGAAACGATCGAGCAGCGGGCGTAACCTGGGTGATGCCGATATCGTAATTCTACGTCTG
>CALGRQ010000101.1 GCA_937880795.1 uncultured Dyadobacter sp.
ATTCTTCTGATAATCAATTAAAAGACATACGATCAGCGACAACGATACAAATTTCAAATAACAGTAATACAAAGTACCGATATTCAGCTGTTTATGCCAGAGTTGGATATTCATATGATGACAAGTATGTAGTTAATCTAACGGGACGCAGGGACGGTAGTAGCCGATTTGGTCCAGGTAAACAGTTCGGTAATTTTGGAGCTATTGGTATCGCCTGGCTATTCAATAAAGAGAATTTCTTTGTAAATAACAGGTATTTAGATTTTGGTAAAATCAGAGCTAGTTATGGGATAACTGGCAATGACCAACTTGAAAACTATAAATTTATCAGTTCTTTCACGTCTATTGGTAGAAGCTATCAAGGAATAGCTGGAATCGTCCCAATGCAACATACAAACCCTGAGTATGGGTGGGAAACGGTAGCCAAGTTGGAAGCAGCCTTGGAATTAGGACTACTAAAAAATCGCCTGCAATTGACTGTAAATTGGTATCAGAATCGAACCAGAAATCAATTGGTAGGTTATGCGCTTCCTTTGTATACAGGTTTTGCAAACGTTCAAATGAACTTACCTGCAATAATAGGGAATTCAGGCACGGAAATAGAGGCAACGGTTAATCTATTAAACAAACGAAACTTTTCCTGGTCATTTGATTTAAACTACAGCACCCCTCGTAACAAGTTAATTTCTTATCCAGGAATTGAAAGTTCAAGTTATGCGACACGTTATAAAGTCGGACAACCTCTTTCTGGCGCCTTTTTGTACAACTATACAGGATTGGATACCGAAACACAGATCCCAACATTTTCTGATCTCAATAGTGACGGACTGATTCGCAGTATGGATGACCGGGCTTATAACTTTATTGGTCAACGAGGGTTCGGAGGGATTAATAACAGTTTTACGATTTCCAATCAATTTCAGTTTGATATATTCCTACAATACGTGAAACAAGTTGGTTATGAGTTTTATGGTGCATTAACACCAGGAACATTTTTAAATTCTAACGGTAACTTGCCCTTGCATATCTTGGACGATTCATCAATGTTTAAGCATTTCTCACAAAATCCGTTATCACCGGCGAGTAATGCATATTTTCTTTTATATGGCAGCGATGGAGTTATTGGCGATGCCTCCTTTCTGCGATTAAAGAATATCTCAGTCAGTTACTCTTTATCACAACAGTTAAAAAGTCAACTAAAACTTAGGGACTTGAAAATATACGTACAGGGCCAAAACCTACTGACATTCACGAATTATAGAGGATTAGATCCAGAAGCTTCACGTATTTCCGGTGATAGTGGTGTTCCAAAGCTACCTCCACTACGAATGGGAATAATAGGAATTCAAATATCACTTTAAATTTTAGCCGAAATGAATACTGTAAAGATTTTCTATATCATCACGATTATATCTCTTATTGGATGTACAAGCTTTATCCAAATTGAAGCGCCGAAAGACCAATTACTAACCTCAAATGTGTTTGAAAGCGATGAAACAGCAATTGCAGCTTTAACAGGTATCTATATACGAATGGTTGAAAATACAGTCAACTATAATATTCCGTTGGCCACTGGTTATGCCGCGGACGAGCTCACTTGCTATTCGACATTTGCTCCTTTAGTAGATTTATTCGTCAACAGCGCTCGCCCTACAGATGCCTTTACGAATACCTTTTGGAACAGTGGTTTCTTTTATATTTACCAAGCTAATTCGGTGATCGAAGGATGCGAAAAATCAAATACGATACATGCTGATGTAAAAAAGCAACTTATTGCTGAAGCACATTTTATCAGGGCATTTTGGTTATATTACCTAGTAAACTTCTACGGCAACATTCCACTTGTACTTACCTCTGATTACAAAGCTAATGCGAATATAAAACAAGCGACTGTTTCCGAGGTCTACAGTCAGATTCTACGCGATCTGGATTTTGCGGTCACCAACCTTAGTGAATTTTATGTAAATGGTAGTAGCAGAACAACAACTACGGAAAGATTAAGACCAAATCAATCGGCAGCAAAAGCGTTTCTTGCCAGGGTAAATTTAAGTTTAGAAAATTGGAATCGTGCGGAACAATTTGCAACGGAAATAATCACAAACACTGCGATGTATGATACCGTTTCTATTCAGCAGGTATTCTTAAAAGATAATAAGGAGGCTATTTGGCAACTTGCTGAACCAACACCTCGGTTGCTGGATATCAGCACTAAAGAAGCAGAAGGTTTTGTCCTCTTTGCTATGCCTGCTGCTGGAAATGCAAAGAATGCAACCGTTAGTTCGTTTCTGTTAGATGCGTTTGAATTTGGGGATAGCAGACGTTTCAATTGGATTGGCACCTACAGTACCCAAGGTGAAACCTTTTTGTATCCAAACAAATACAAGATTGCACGCACTACATCCACAATTACAGAACAGTCAACGGTTCTTCGTATTGCCGAACAGTATTTGATAAGAGCAGAAGCAAGGTTCCATTTGGGAAACTTTGAAGGAGCGAAGCAAGACATTAACATTATTCGTAAACGTGCCAACCTAACTCCAATACAAGTAGAGAATGATATAGATTTGTTATTTGCCATACTAAAAGAACGGCAATGCGAATTATTTTCAGAATGGGGGCATCGTTGGATTGACATTAAGCGTATGGGATATGCTGACGACATTATGCCAGGTGTTCTACAAGCCAAGCAGGGTGGTATATGGAACAAGAATATGGAATTGTGGCCAATTCCTCAGGTAGATATTGACAGAAATAATAACCTGTTACAAAACGCCGGATATAATTAGAAATCTAATAATTTTAGAAAAAAATGAAGAGCAAAATAAAATACTTTGCGATAATACTATGCTGCATGATCTCCGCAGTATTAAAAGGTCAGACAAATAATAGAGTTTACACTCCACAAGTTGGTGATTCATTACCAGATTATACATTCTTAGATTTGCGTAATTCTACAAAAGACTTCCTAAAGCTAAGCGATTTAAAAGGAAAATGGCTTGTTCTTGACTTTTGGAGCAAGGACTGTTCAGGATGTTTAAAGAGCTTCCCAAAAATGAATACTCTTCATCATCAATTCAAAGATGACGTAAAGATTTTAATGGTTGGTAATACAAATGATGTCTATTTTGAATCTAGTGGAAAAAGAATTAAAAGGGAGAAGGACACTAAAGAATTATATAATAGACTTCAAGACTTATATGACTTGCAATTTACAGTTGCGTTTGACTCAACATTGTCAAATTTTTATGGAATCCGTTCACTTCCATATATTTTAGTGATTGATCCCAAAGGAAAAATTCGTGGAATTACGACTTCCTTAAATGAGCAGGATATTTTTGCTTATCTAAAAAATGAAGAGCCGACCTTGGAGCAAGCATATACTGGAAAGCAATTAGACGCATATGCTAAGAATTATGATATTGAAGAGCTACTTTACTCAAAGCAAGACCCAAATTTAATCCCATCAGAATATCAGCTTTTCAGATCGCAATTATCAATTTACGACATCAAAACAATGCCAATGAAAAGCTATGTTGACTTATACAACTCCAAACTTCGCTCCACTCAAGTAACGATGGAAAAAGGAATATTTGAAGTTACAAATGTTTCATTAAACAGTCTATTTCTTACCGTTCATTTAGGGACTTCCTCTTTATCCAAAAACAATCCGTCCCACAAAGGTTTTGCCCCAGATTGCATTTTAGAGATAACCGACACACTAATGTATGACAAGCTTAAGACGGCCACATATGCTTATAGTCTCAAAATACCGATCGAAAGAGTTAATATAACTTACATCCAAGAAAACCTAAAAAAGGACCTTGAGCAATATTTTGGTCTAAAGTCGCGTATAGAAATGCGGCAAACTGAGGTATATAACTTGATTGTAATCGATTCCACAAAGGCTTTGAAGTTAAAATCTAGTGGTGAACGAGAACGATACAAGTACGATCAAAATCTACCAATACTTCATCAGAGTATCCTCAATAATGCTTCCATTGAAGAACTTTGTTCTCGGATTAGCAATTCAGCCGGATCCAAACAACCAATTGTTTTAGATAAGACAAATATTGGCTCTAAAATAGATATCGACCTTCGAGCCTACATTTATGATTTTCATCAAGTCGCAATAGCACTTAATAAATATGGCCTAGGCTTACAAAAGGGACAACAAGAAATGAAAACAATCATAATAAGCAATTGATTTACAAATTATAGCATAAAAATCAATACCGGCTTGATGATTTCATCAAGCCGGTTTCTCTTTTAGAACCCAGTATTAGGTCGCAATTCATTAATACAACCTTCGTCGTAAAGTTGCTGTCCATTTGCAACAGTCGATGGTGCGCCAAAGCAGCCACTTCCACCCGTTACACATTCTGTCATCTGTCCAGCAGGTTGACATCCTTCCTCTGGAGAAAGGTAATACGCAGGGATTGCGGTACTTGTTGTTTTCACATTAAATGCAAATGCTCCAAATGCTGCAAATCCTACTGCAGCCATACCCATGAAAATTCTTGAACGTTTCATAATTTTAAGTATTAAGTATTTACTGCTTACTCTGTAATAAAGGTTTTCAGCATCCCCTTACCCATACGGGCCGTTTTTTTGTGCACAAAAGCGTTTATGATGGTTGATCAAATTTCAATTCATTGAAGGGTTCTTCCCGTTGCTTTTTTACAAGCAAAATGCCTATAACACCAACCAGCGTGAAGAAAACGTTAAAGAAAAAGTGTTGTTTCCAAGTGAGGTACTTAATCAGCCCACCACAGGAACACGGTAACGTTTCTTGGGTAAAAACCATCGCGCTCACATATCCGGTGAACAAAGCCATGAGGATGGTTGCTCCGACAAAGCCGGACTTCCGGTATTTTGGTACGAAAAGCATTACCGAAATGACAATTTCTGATAATGGTAACAGGATTGATAACGGTACTGCTAAGTCGCCTATAAAAGGTGAGCGTCTAAGGTCATTCAAACTTGTGTCGTAAGTTATCAGTTTAGCAATTGCGGTATACATGAACAGCAAAATAAATGCGTAGCTAATGATTTCTATCCAGATGTGTCGCTTCATAATCAGTTGATTTCGTTAATAAACTTTTTGAGTTTCCACATTTCGATTTCACCAACGATGACACTTCGCACGTGTTGGTTCCGATCAATTAGGGCAATCAGTGGAGTAGTGTAGGTTTGGAAGTGAGTGGGTATGGTACTGGCGTAATCCTGTCCAATGGTAATGTTTGAATATTTGGAAAGGTTGAAGTATTGATCAAATAGATCAATCTTAGCATATTCCTGTATGGATGAAAAAACAATTCTGATGTCACCGAACTGGTTGAGGTTTTTGACAATTGCTTCAGCTTCATCCTGACAACCTTTGCAGTCCGAATCAAAGTGAACTATCATTGCCGGTTTACCTTTGATGTAACTATTGACACTTTGGACCGTGTGATCGCTTGTTTTGATTTTAAAGTCCGGTAGCTCACCGAGGGTATCGGTGCAGCCAGTTAGCGAAAGGAGCAAACTGCATGCAAGAAGATGTTTGATAATCACTAAGGTTTTCATACGCAGAAGTTTGAGGTTTCTGCAAAGCTATGGCAAGAAAATAATACGAGTCAATAGGTAGTTGCCGTAATGTCGTGAATCGCACCAAATTTGCAGTGAACCGTATCACATTTGTATGTGAATCGTATCAAATTTGTATGCGAACCGGTTTAGAAGATGGGTATGTATGTGTTGGTTTGTTAACTGGAATGGCAGGTGTTGTTAATTCTTAAACGTTTTTAGCGGTGTGGGCAGGGTGAGGCCTTATTCGACAGGTTGTAAATCCGCATTGTTGGATTCAGTCATAATTTTCTCAATACGGCGGTATATGTTTTTGAAATGGGTGTTACGATCTCGGGTAACGGAGAACAGTTCCGGATCCAGTCCCTTGATGTAATCATGATAAATGGGTTTGAAGATGAGGTCCAGGTATTGTTTTCGATGGCTTGTTTTGTAACCTTTGATACAGCCAACATTTACGATGATGGCCCGGTTGATCCTTACAAAATTGGCTGGTGCATAGCGCTCTTCCAATACGTTAAGGCTTTCCTTTGCCGTGTATCTTGATCCGTGGGTGGAAAGTACATGCACATAACGGCCTTTTTTAATGAAGCAAAGGACATCCTGTGAAATCCGGAGGTTGACATGTGTACCGTCATGTTCAATGGAAAGAACGTGTTCTTCTGTGGTTTTTGCAGGATAATCATTTGTAGGGCTGCGCTGTTCACGGGTGATCGGGAAAATGATATAAATTCCATTTAATATCGCCATCAACAGTACTACTGTGGGAAAATCCAGGTTCAGATATCCACTTGCCCACAAATCCCTGCCTATTGCTTCGAGATAGATACCCACCAGGAAAAGGTCTATCATAGCGGGTAAAGCAAGGCCCAATAACAACTGCAGAAGCGCCCGGACATAAAATGCCAATTGCTTCCAAGCAGGTTTATCAAGGTTTGGTCTCCACAGGAACCGCTGATCAAGAACGCGGTTGGAAAAATGAATGACCCATAGGATCAGGTATGCAATGGCAAAGCTTACCGCGAGCGCAACATAAAACCGCGGTAAATGCAGGGCTTCGCCGATGCGATTCCAGCTCCTGTTGAGGACCATCCAGCCTGCAACCAGAAAAGCCAGAATGATACGTGCGATAACGAGTCTGTTTATAATAGTATTCTTAGTCATGCAGTTGATCGCAAATGTGATAGATTACCGAAAGATATTAAAAAAATCGGTCAAATGATTGGCATTGTGACGTAAAAGTGCTTAATTTGATAGTGAAAGCTAACTGGATTAACCTGTCTTTACTCCTTTCTTTCACCCAATAATCGCGCTAAACAAATAAACCAAATAACATGGAAACTTATCCCTTAACAACAGAAGGCGCCGCCGACAAACTTAACGACCTGTATGCCCTGACCGATCGCGAATTAGCTGCTCAGGCAATGGCTATTGCACTGGATTTTCAATCATGGGTGAAAATAAACTTTGATGTGACGCCTGCCCAGCGAACCTACATTGATGGAATGAACGCTGACGCAGTGCGGTTTTTCGGTTTGCAATGCTCAGCAGGCTTGCTCTTCCGGATCGATATCGAATTGGATTATCCCGCCCCGCCGACTGAACCAAGCTCCACCAAATGGCTAACCCTTGAATCAACCATTAAAATGGCAACCGACGGGAACGGTAATAAGCAACTGACCGGAGGCTTGAAGTTTATCGTTGATTACGTAAGTTAAGTATCCGGTTAAAGGAGAGGTCAGTCCCACTGAACTGACCTCTTATTTCTTTTCTATCTGATACGCTGCTGACGCCCACTCGTGCTGGCGCACGCAATCCCCTACCGCTGGCGCACACATTTCCCCGCCGCTGGCGCACGCAATCCGCTACCGCTGGTGCACACAATCCGCTACCGCTGGCGCACACATTTCTCCGACGCTGGCGCACGCGTGTCGCGTGTGCCCTTGTAAAATTCAACGTTAAATCGAATTTTCCAGTTGACATATTAGGGTTTCCCATTGATTGACAGCAAAGAGTTGAGCAAGGTAATTTGATTTTCGAGACTAACAATTGTCTTCTCATATTGCTCGACCAGCTTATCGGATACCTGGATGTAGTTGATCCCGATGTTACCTTCCTGGGTACAATTATTGAATACCTGGCGGTGATCGAAGCCGAGCAGCTC
>CALGRQ010000102.1 GCA_937880795.1 uncultured Dyadobacter sp.
AACTTGGATCTGATCAAAGATCCTCAGCAGTTTGGTGATCTGCTTTGGACACAACGCAGAAATGCAGGTTTGTTAACCAACGGCAATCCTTCACATCAGCAATATGGTAATGGGGTAAACGCAGTAGTTCCTGATTATATTCTGGCTGGACCTAACTACGGTCTTTTCGAAGGTGATCCCAAAACAAACCCAGCTCTTTCTGACTACAACCGTGATACCTATTATCAGATTGTAAAAGCAAACAAAGCGGGTACGGATTGGCATAAAGAAATCCTTCGTCCGGCTGCTGTACAGGAATATAACCTGGGCGCATCAGGTGGTACTGAAACAGGAAGATATGCCGTTTCTTTGAACTACTACAAACAGGATGGGGTTTTGAACCATACCTCGTTTAACCGTTACTCTTTGCGTTCGAACACTGAATTTACTTTCAAAAAGAAAGTGAGATTCGGAGAAAACGTGGAACTAAGTTACACGCAAAACAAAGGGTACTACAGTAGCAACGGAACTGCAAGTAGTTCTAACAACCAGGATGGTAACCCGATTGGTAACGGATATCGTATGCCTTCTATTATTCCGGTGTACGACATCAATGGTAAATTTGCTGCAACTCGTGCTGCCGGTTTAGGACCTGCCACAAACCCAGTTGCACAGCTTCAAAGAACCAAAGACAATAAGGTTAATACATTCCGTGCCTTTGGTAATGTGTACGCAGAAGCGGACATCTTCAAAGATATCGTTGCTAAAACCAGCATGGGTATTGACTACACCAACTCAAACTCGGTAGGTTATACACTTTTGGATTTAGAAGAGGCTGAGCTTATTGCGAACAACTCCATGAGTAACTCAAATGCCTACGACGTTAACTGGACGTGGTCTAACACTTTGAATTACTCGAAAACATTTGGTATTCATAAACTGAATGTGTTGGCAGGTACAGAAGCGATCAAAGGAATGGGGCGTAACTTCTCTGGTTCACGTACTACTTTCTTCTCAGAAGATCCAAATTATATGTTCCTAAGCTCAGGAACAGCCAATATCCAGAACGGTGGTAGTGGGTACGAGTGGGCTCTTTTCTCTATTTTCGGAAAAGTAAACTACTCGCTTAACGATCGTTACTTATTTGAAGCAACCGTTCGTCGTGACGGTTCTTCACGTTTTGGAGCTAACAACCGTTATGGAACGTTCCCGGCATTTAGCGCAGGATGGAGAATCTCGGAAGAGAGCTTCATGAAAGACATTTCATGGTTGACAGATCTTAAATTGAGAGCTGGATGGGGACAAACCGGTAACCAGGAAATTGGTAACTACAATGGTTTCAGCACCTACCGTTCTAGCCTTTCAGCATCTTCATATGCAATCAATGGCTCAAACAACTCAGTTTCAGCAGGATTTGACACTGAAGCATTTGGTAACCAAAATGCGAAATGGGAAACAACTACCCAAACAAACCTTGGTTTGGATGGAACCTTGTTTAAAGGCAAAATTGGCTTCAACATTGATGTATACAACCGTACTACAACGGATATGTTATACCAGGTTAGCCTACCAGCCACTCAAGGTGTAGCAAACGTTCCTTTCGTAAACGTTGGTGAAATGAACAACAAGGGTATTGACCTTGGACTTGACTACAACAACTCCGTTCTTGACGGTGAGTTGACTTACTCTGTAGGTGTAAACGTTTCTAAGTACAAAAACGAAGTAGTTAAGTTGAACAATAGTGCTTCGGCGGTTTTACTTGGACCATCTATTCGTAGCTATACCTGGACTCGTTCGGTGGTAGGAATGCCATTGTATTCTTTCTACGGTTTGCAAATTGACGGTATCTACCAAAATCAAAGCGAAGTTGATAACGGGCCTAAATACCCAGGATACGCAGCGGTTGGTAAATACAAGTACCACGATACGGATGGCGACGGAACCATTACCGATGCTGACCGTAAGTTCATCGGTAACCCACACCCAGACTTTACCTATGGTATCAACCTGAACATGGCTTACAAAGGATTCGATCTATCGGCATTCTTCCAAGGTGTTCAAGGAAACCAAATCATCAATATGGTGAAGCGTTGGGTTGACTTTAACAACCAGGCTGGTAACAGAAGTCTTCGTATGCTAAACGATTCATGGACTCCTGAAAATCCAGATGCAGTTCTTCCAATTTTGGATGCGAACGATAGCAGAAGTCAGCAGCCATCAAGCTATTTCGTAGAGGATGGTTCTTATTTCAGAATGAAAAACCTAACGTTGGGTTATACGTTGCCTGCAACAACCGTTTCTAAAATCGGTTTGTCAAATGCACGTGTTTACTTCCAGGCACAAAACCTATTTACCATCACTAAATACTCCGGTATTGATCCAGAAGTAACATCGGTTGGTAGCACACCAGGAAGTACCGTTTTGGGTGTGGATCAGGGTAACTATCCTAATTCAAAAATGTATCAAATCGGAATCAACTTCGGATTTTAACGATCGCTCAAAGCAAAAAGGATTTCAAAATATTAACCATATATGAAAAAGAAAGTCTTAGTATTAACGGCAATGGTTAGCATGGGTTTGCTAACTTCTTGCAGAGATAGTTTTCTAACCACCACTCCGCTGGGTGTGGCCAACGAACAACTACTATCTAACAAAACAGGAGTAAACGCTGTATTGATTGGTGCGTATAGCTTGCTGGATGGTGTGGGATCCGGTCCTGTAAACACTTCTGCAGTAAGTAACTGGATTTACGGATCTGTTGCTTCTGACGATGCTTACAAAGGAAGTGATGTGGGTGACCAGGCTCAATTGACAACCATCGAACGCTACATCGTTCAGGCGGACATTGGTGCTTATAATGACAAATGGGTTTCGTTGTATGACGGTATCTCACGCTCCAACGATGCCATTCGTTTAATCGGAAAAGCCACCGATATGAACGAGGCTGAAAAAAAACAGGCACTTGGAGAAGCCCGCTTCCTAAGAGGCTGGTATCACTTTGAAGCCAAGAAAATGTGGAACATGGTTCCTTATGTTGACGAAAACGTAACTGATTTCATCAACCTTCCAAATGATAAAGACATTTGGGGGAACATTGAAGCGGACTTCCAATTTGCTATTGACAACTTGTCACCAACCAAGTCTCAAGTAGGTAGAGCCAGCAAGTGGACTGCAAAAGCACTTCTTGCAAAAGCGCATATGTTCCAGCAGGATTTCCCAGCAGCTAAAACTTTGTTGGTTGATATCACAACCAATGGTCCTTTCTCGCTGGTAAACAGTTTCCACGACAACTTCCGTATTGCTACGGAAAACAATAGCGAATCTGTTTTTGAAGTTCAGATGTCAGTTGGAGACGGTGGCGGTGGCCAAAATGGTAGCTGGGGTGATAACTACAACTTCCCTTACGGAGCTGCCCCAGGTGGATGCTGCGGATTTTTCCAGCCTTCACAAAACCTTGTAAACGCATTTAAAACGGATGCAAACGGTTTGCCACTTTTGGATACTTTCAACGAAGTTGACGTTAAAAATGACGAAGGATTATCTTCTTCTCAAGCCTTCACACCATACGAAGGAACGCTTGATCCAAGATTGGACTGGACAGTAGGAAGAAGAGGTATTCCATTCTTGAACTGGGGTGTACATCCTGGTAAAAACTGGATTCGTGACCAGGCTTTTGCTGGACCTTATACCTTCAAGAAATTCTTCGCATATAGCGGCGAAAATGCAGGTGCTGAGTCGCCTCAGGCTAACTCTAACAACTACAGAGCACTTCGTTATTCAGACATATTGCTTATGCTTGCAGAGGTTGCAGTTGAAGAAAATGATTTAGCTACGGCACTTAAACTTGTGAACCAGATCAGAACTCGTGCTGGAAACGTAGTTGTTCAGGATGCGAGTGGAAAGCCAGCGGCCAACTACCTGGTAAAACCATATCCTTCTTTCCCAAACAAGGAATATGCTAAAAAAGCAGTACGTTTCGAACGTCGTGTGGAGCTTGCTATGGAAGGTCACCGCTTCTTCGACTTGGTTCGTTGGGGAGTTGCAGCCGAAACACTTAATGCCTACATCGCGAAAGAAAGCAAGCTTCGTTCTTACTACCAGGGCGCTACTTTCACAAAAGGTAGAAATGAGTATTTCCCAATTCCACAGGCCCAAATCGATATCATGGGTGCTGATGTCTTGAAACAAAATCCATAGTCGGTTAAAGCCAACTATGTAGAACATTCATAATTATATTCTGTAATGCAAAAAGTACGAGCTCCGTTGAGTTCGTACTTTTTTGTTTTAAATCCTACTTCTTGCAGAAGAGCCTCTTACAATAAGTTCTGTCTTCAGAACCCGTACTTCGGACAAATTCAAATCCTCTTCTGTCTCTATCATGTTAAGTATCCATTGTGCAGTTGTACCTCCCATTTCAATGGTAGGTTGCCGTATTGTTGTCAATCCAGGACCTATATATGCCGACTCTGCATTGTCGCTAAATCCAACCACGCCCAGTTGGTCGGGAATAGAGATTCCTTTCTCTTTCGCCATTAACATGATCTCTATCGCCGCCGAATCGTTGATGGCAAAAATAGCGTCAGGTCTATTCTCAAGTTCTAACAAATGGTTGCCATATATTTTCGCCTTTTGTTGTGTCAGCATACCTTGTATAATAAGCTCCTCCTCTACTTCTTTCCCATGTTTTTCCAGGGCCGCCAGGTAGCCCCGCAACCGTTCACGACTTACGGATAAATTCAAAGGTCCACCCAGATGCGCAATGCGCTTATAGCCATTCTGGATCAAATGCTCCACCGCTGTAAAAGCACCTTCAAAGTCGTCTACCACCACTTTGGGCGCGCTAACCTCCTCACATACCCGATTGAAAAGTATTAGCGGGATGCCTCTTTTCTCAAACACATGTAAATGCTCGTAATTATTGGTTTCCTGCGTCAGAGAAATTAAAAGTCCATCTATTTGATTGGCCAGCATTGCTTTGGTATTGGCTACTTCCACAGCATACGACTCATTGGACTGCATAATTGTAAGATTGTACCCCTGTGCAGTCAATATTTTATGAGCCCCCATAATTACATTGGGGAAAAATCGGTTATGGAATTCCGGGACTATCAAACCGACGGTATTCGTTTTGTTTTTGGCAAGGTTATAGGCTAACTGGTTCGGCTGATAATCCAACTGAGCAGCCATATCTAACACAGCCTGCCGGGTTTCTGAACTAATATCCGAATGATTATGCAGGGCTCTCGAAACCGTTGAATTTGAAACTCCCACCAACCGGGCGATATCTATAATGGTAGCCTGATGCCGCCTTCCTTTTTTATTGCTTTTCAACCCATCAGGTGATGCAATTGTAAAAAAATAGTTGCAGGACTTGCAGACATACCGTTGTTTATTCCGGACTAATCCTGCCTTCATAATGAAATCAACCTGTGCGCACTTAGGGCAACTCAACATTGTACTATTCTTATAATTAATCCAAAAACAATTCTTTTAACCCTTCAAAGATATCTAAAAAATTAATTTAAAAAATATTACATTAAAAATTACCATAGTCATATATCGGTTACGTATTCGCAAACGTAACCGATACTTTTCAATCCATCTTGGATATATCTGAATCCCATTATCTCTTGCCATAATCATATCTAGACAATATATTAGTTGTAAACCTGCTGCATATACATGCTTTGCGTCATTTTTATTTACTCGAAATACAAATCTGAAGCGTCAAGTTGCAGCATTTTTTTAGTACTATTTCAATATACCCAATTACCTACTCCCGTATGCTAAACAAACTCTTCAGTATTTGTCTGGTTGGATTGCTATATGCAATTACTTCGAATGACATTCTAGCTCAGACCCTTTCCATTTCAGGAAAGGTATTGGATGAAAAAGGTGAAGGAATTCCAGGTGCCAGTATAACCGTTAAAGGTACCCAAACAGGAACACTTTCCTCTGCCGACGGAACTTATCAGCTCAATGCTGCTCCCAATGCCACGCTTGTATTCTCCTTTGTTGGATATCTTCTAAAGGAGGAGAGTATTTCAAACCGCAACACCATAAACATCACTTTGAAGGAAGATCAGAAAGCGCTCGAAGAAGTGGTGGTAGTGGGATACGGAACACAACGGAAAGTTGAAACAACAGGTTCTATATCTTCGGTTAAGTCGGAAGAACTCACTCAATTACCTATAACCAATGTAGCACAAGGTTTACAGGCTCGTGTTTCGGGGGTACAAATTAATCAGAATTCAGGGGCGCCGGGTGGCAACGTCAGCATCCGTATCCGGGGCATCAACTCTATCAACGGTAGCTCAGAACCTCTATATGTGATTGACGGTCTTCAAGTCTCGAATGGAGGTGGTATTAATGACATTAGCCCGTTATCGATGATCAACCCCAATGATATCGAATCCGTAGAGGTACTTAAAGATGCCTCTGCATCGGCAATATACGGAGCCCGAGCCGCCAACGGGGTGGTATTAATCACTACAAAAAGAGGGAAAGCAGGAAGAACAAACGTTTCGTATGAAACCTATTACGGTGTTCAAAAAGTGGCCAAAACCATGGATGTATTGAATGCTGCACAGTTTGCTCAATTAGAAAATGAGACCTTCAAAGACAACTCATACGCTGATCCGGCCAGCCTGGGCGAAGGCGTTAATTGGCAAAAGGAAATTTTTAGAACGGCCCCGATGCTCAACCACCAGTTAACCATTAGCGGTGGAAATGAAAAAACACAACTTTCTCTTTCTGCTAACTACTTCAAGCAAGATGGTATAATACTTAACTCCGGATTTAACCGGGCATCCTACCGATTAAACCTGGATCACTACATCAGTTCCAAAATTCGAGTAGGAACCAGCGTAATGGGCTCTATATCAAACAATAAAGGAATTGATGCAGGAAGTACCACCATTGGAGATGCCGGAGTAGTTACAGGAAGTATCATTGGTGCTGCTATCGGTGCTCCTCCAACCCTTAAGGCTTATAAAGAAGACGGTAGCATTTATCCTTTCGCAGAGCAAGGCACGGGGCGCTATCGTGAAGTTACCAACCCGCTTGCGTTTACGCAAATCAAAAGAAACCGGAACATGAAAAGGGCACTGATTAATGTTTATGGTGAATATACCATCATTCCAGGGCTTACTTATCGCGCCTCATTCAACGCTGATGTAGATTCACGTCTCCACGACGACTACTCTCCTATTTCAATTGTTGCCATTAAAGATCGTAACGATAATTCTGGTTCCGGCACCAAATACAACCGAAATTTTCTAAACCTTCTGCATGAAAGTATTTTAACTTATAGCACTAAAATTGGAGAAAAACACAGCTTAAAATTCACAGGCGTGTTCGCAACGCAATCTGAGAAGCTCAACGAAAATCAGATCAGCGCCACAGGATTCCCTAACGACGCCACCCAAAATGATGCACTACAGGTTGCTTTAAACAGAACCGTTTCCTCCAACCGAACCCTATCAAGACTAGACTCCTACATGGGGAGGATCAACTATGGTTTTGCAGACAAGTTTTTTATAGATGTAACGATGCGTGCTGACAGATCCTCACGTTTCGGAACCAATCACAAATATGGTTATTTCCCAGCCGTATCAGCCGCATGGCGCGTCATTGAAGAGAATTTCCTAAAAAGCCAGAACGTCATTTCTGACCTGAAGCTAAGAGGTAGCTACGGACTAAGTGGTAATGCAGCAGCACTAGATCCCTACCAATCGTTACCCTTGGTAT
>CALGRQ010000103.1 GCA_937880795.1 uncultured Dyadobacter sp.
CCAATGCCGATTTTGCGGGCAAAAAATTGGTTATGCAAGTGCGGGCGTGCGAAGGCAATACGATAAGAATTCCATTTTTTGTGGGAGATGATAAATCCAGAACCTGGGTTTTGACTTACGAAAATGATAGAATCAAACTGAAACACGACCATCGCCATGAAGATGGTAGCGAGGATAAGGTAACCCAATATGGGGGCTTGGCAACGAACTCAGGATCAGAAAGTATTCAGGTTTTCCCGGCAGATCAGCAAACGACAGACTTGCTTCCCCATGCTTCCACCAATGTATGGTGGATCACACTGGACGAAAAGTCCTTTTCATATAACCTTCGCAGAATGGGTTCTGATCGTCTTTTCACTGTGGTTTTTGATTTAACCAAAACAGTGGAAAATCCATCCGCTCCGTGGGGTTGGAAATAGTAACCAATTTGTATTTCAATATTTTTAAACGGGTAAGTCGTAACCAAATTCTGGGCTACGACTTACCCGTTTGCTTTATTCGCTTCTCAAACTCTTGACCGGGTTCATCAAAGCAGCCCTTATGCTTTGAAAACTAACCGTGGCAAATGCGACCATTGCGGACAATATGGCGGCAATCAGGAAAACCCACCAGTGAATATCGGTTCTATATGCGAAATTTTGGAGCCATTGATACATACCATAATAGGCGATTGGGGCTGCAATGATAAACGCAAATAATACCAGTTTAAGAAAATCCAAGGACAACAGTCCAACTATGCTTCCGATGGATGCTCCCATCACCTTTCTCACCCCGATTTCCTTGGTGCGCTGAGCCGTACTGTATGAGGCTAGACCTAATAAACCCAGACAGGAAATGAATATAGCCAGTATAGCAAAATTGAAAAACAACTTTTCGAAACGTTCTTCGCTTCTATACTGCCGGTCAAAAAATTCATCCATGAAGTAGTAACTGAATGGACGATCGGGCATTAGGCTCTTCCATTTACTTTCAACTGCTGCCAAAGTGGTCTTGACATCCCCTCCTTCAATCTTAACGGATATAAGCTCACTTCCACCCGGTTCTATACGCATGGTAAGTGGTTTGATCTCTTCCTGAAGTGACCTAAAGTGAAAGTCTTTAATTACACCAATAATTTTACCTTCCCGCCCCCACTGTCTAAATCGACGACCAATGGCTTGCTCTGGCGAACTGTAACCAAACAACTTCACAGCCGCTTCGTTGATCACCATGGCCTGGGTTGTATCCGTACCAAAATCTTTGGAAAACGGTCGGCCCGCCACCATTTTAAGGTTAAACTGCGGAATGTAATCGAAGTCCACAAAATACAGATCCAAATTCGCAATTTGTAAATCACCACTTTTGTTTTCAATTTCTGAATAAGCGCCCGGGTTCGCACTTCCAGGCACACTGGAAGAGGCTGCTGTGGATTTAACACCAGTGATGCTTCTCAGCGATTCTTTAAACGCTTCACGTTTGGGATCTCCCTGCGAATTAACGATCAGCATTTGATCCTTACTGAAACCGAGATCCCGGTTACGCATAAAGTCCATCTGGGTAAAAACAACAATGGTGGCAATAATGAGGGCAATAGATATACCAAATTGCAAAGTTACCAAACCCTTACGAAGCATAATACCTTTCACACTGGTTGTAAAGCGTCCTTTCAAAACCACGACGGGCTCAAAAGAAGATAGTACCATAGCGGGATAGGTGCCTGCTAATATTCCAATCAGAATAGAGGCGACAAGCAGGCCGCCCACAAATGGAAGATGCGTCAAAATCCCGGCACTGATCACTTTTCCTGAAAGATTATTGAATAGAGGAATGAGCAAAGCAGATAGTGCAACCGAAATTATGAATGCAATTAAACACAACAGAACCGACTCACTGACGAACTGTCGGGCGAGAAGACCACGCGGCGCACCTACCACTTTACGTACCCCTACCTCCTTGGCACGTTCTGCGGAACGAGCCGTGGTGAGATTCACAAAATTGATACAGGCAATAAGCAAAATAAAAACAGCGATCACCGAAAACACATAAACGTTGTTCATGCTGCCACCATCCTCAGATCCCCTTGTAGAATGCAAGTGCACGTCTAATAAAGGTTCAAGAAATAATGTATAATGCATTTTCGATTGATCCATTTCTTTCCCTGCGTGGTTTCGTAAAAACGATGGAAACTTTTTTTCCAACCCTTTTCCAGAGGTTCCGGGTTTAAGCAATAAATAGGTCGTAGCTCCAAAATTTTGCCACTGATCATCAAACCCCTTATGAAAGCGTTGTGTTTGGGTCGACATGGAAACAAACATATCACCTTTGATCTGAGAATTTTCAGGAATATCTTTCATGATGCCCGTAACGGTGGCTGGGATACCTTCTCCTGACAATAACAAAGTCTGACCAATAGGATCACTGTCCCCGAAATATTTCCGTGCTGCCTTTTCTGTAAAGACCAGACTCAGCTGATCTTTTAAGGCTGTTGCCGGGTTACCCTTTATTAGTGTAAAATCAAAAACCTGGAACAATGTAGAATCTGCAAAAACGGTTTTCTCTTCCTGAAACTTAACATCGCCCTTACGTACCAAAAAACTACCACCACTTACGCGGGTAAAAGCTTCTACTTCCGGAAAATCGTTTTTTATATTGGGGGCAAACGCCCATGACGTTATTCCGGCATTGATGGTTTCAGAGGGAGTTTTTACATCGGTCACCAATCGATAAATCCGTTCGGCTTTGGAATTAAAACGGTCGTAAGTCAGTTCAAAATGTACATAGAGGAATATCAAAAAACAGGCCGACAACCCTACGGTTAAACCCATGATATTGATCAATGAAAAGACTTTGTGCTTCCACAGATTTCGGATTGCAATTTTGAGATAGTTCTTAAACATGGCCAATACCTGATATACTTTTAACTGTTAATCAATAAATTATATAATTTTCAACCCCTCTTACCCCTCCATTTTCCAAAAGAGAATATAGCAATACTACTCACTCCTCAAACTCTTCACGGGGTTCATCAGGGCGGCTTTGATACTTTGGAAACTGACGGTTAAAACCGCAACCAATACAGCCAAAAGACCCACAGCCGCAAAAATCAATGGATTGATTTCGATTCGATAAGGATAATTATCCAACCACTTTTGCATGAAAAACCAGGCAAGAGGTGAAGCAAGCAGAGTCGCAATAATTACCAGTTTAACAAAGTCAAGACAAAGTACATACACCAGATGGGGTATTGTAGCACCCAAAACCTTCCGAACACCAATTTCCTTGGTACGCTGGGCGATCACAATCAACGCTACCGCAAAAAGTCCTAAACAGGACAAGAGGATAGCCACCGCAGCAGCCAGGCTAAAAATCCTGGATAAACGCTGTTCCTCTTTATACCAATTGTTGGTATTTTCATCCATAAAAGAACCCTTAAACTCCGTTTCCGGGGCAATTTCATTCCACACCGTTTTCAGCTTATCCATAGAAAGCGCTAAACTTTGGGGCGCAACCCGAACAAATATGTAAGATGGCGTATTGGACAAATGTATGGTGATGGGTCTTTTTTCACTTTTGGAAGAGTACAGGTTAAAGTCCTTAATTAACCCAATAATCTGAATTTTGGCACCTGCGGA
The DNA here is from genome assembly GCA_937880795.1 of uncultured Dyadobacter sp. Lineage (GTDB taxonomy): Bacteria > Bacteroidota > Bacteroidia > Cytophagales > Spirosomataceae > Dyadobacter. The sequence continues at coordinate 3,612 of CALGRQ010000103.1, forward strand.
GTCTGTCTGAAAATACTTACCCACTGGATCCTTTTCTCCAATCATTTTTGCCATGCTTTCAGTGACAATAACTCTATCGGCAGAATCGCTTGGATAAGCGGGATTAAACTCCCGTCCGGCCAGCAACTGTATATCCAGCGTTTTTAAATAATCATAATCTACACCTAGCCAATCCGTAGTAACCTCCTTTTCTTTATAGGTAAACCCTAAAATACTCCTTGAACTGGTACGGTCCAGCCCCACTCCAAGGTTTACACCGCTACCCGTTATAGCAAGAATACCGGGATCAGCAGATAGCTTATTTCTCAGGCGTTGAATAGCCTGCTTTCCATCGATTTTACTACCCACCGGGATGCTGATCACCTCTTCTTTCTTAAATCCCAAGGGTTGTTTTTTGAGATGATCCACCTGTTGGACAGCAATGATGGTGCAGCATATCAGTAAACTAGACAATGTAAATTGGGTTACAATAAGAGAATTGCGAAGTAGTCCAGGTTTTTTAAGTGTTAATTTACCTTTTAAAACCTCCACCGCATTAAAGCGTGCCATTTGCCAGGCTGGATACCCTCCGGCAATGGCTGTAACCAGTATAAACAGTCCTAAAATCATCAGTAGCTTATCGACTTCAAACAAATAATTGAGGCTAAGCTTGGATTGAAAAGTAGCATTAAAAGCCGGCAGCAGCAAAATAGACAGTATCAAGCCACAGGTAAATCCAAACAAACAGATGATTCCGGCTTCACCCCAAATCTGAACCAACAACTGGGTTTTTAGGGCACCCAATGCTTTACGCACCCCCACTTCACGAGCCCGAATGAAGGATCGCGCCATATTGAGGTTAATAAAATTGATGCAGGCAATTAACAGAATAAACAAGGCAATGCCCATCAGCGCGTATACCAAAGCTACTGGCGGACCACCCGACCCGGACGAGGCTATATCAGTACCGAAATGAACATTAGCCAAGGATTGTAATCTTATGGCAAATAAATCTCCTCTTTCGTCGGGCTTTGCTCCTTTTCTCTTTAAAGTTTCCGTTTGAGCAGCCAGATACTTGGCTGTGAAAGGTTTTAATTTCCTTTCAAATGCAGCCTGGTCGGTATCGGGTCGTAATTTTAAGAACACCGGATGCGAGTTGGCATCCCATTGGCTCTGCTCCGTGGCATATCGCTCTGCATTTTCAACGCGTACAAAGGCATCAAATTGAATAGAAGAATTATCAGGATAATCGCCCAGAACGCCGGTGACCAAATATTGTTTTCGGCGCGCACCCATACCCACCACCAAAGTTTTACCCATGGGATCTTCATTACCAAATACAGCCTTGGCCATTTTTTCGGTAATAACAATGTTACTCAGATCATTAAGAGCAGTTTCACGATTTCCAGTGATGAGCGGAAACGAAAATATTCGCAAAAAATCTGGATCAGTAAATTTAACCTGCTTGTCAAAGTATTTTCCTTTGTACTCAACTGCATCATTCCCGTTAATCACACGGGCTATACCTTCTATTTCCGGAAATTCAGTTTTTAAAGCAGGAGTTAAAGGCATGGGCATTGCCGCCGACTTGAATACCTTTTCAGGATCATTTCCAAAGAAATAAGTTTGATAAATGCGATTACCATCCTGATGAAAATCATCAAAAGTCAACTGAAAATAGGCTGTTAAAAAAAGAAATATACTGACGCAAAAAGCAACGGCAAGACCTACAATGTTGATCAATGCATAACCCTTGCTTTTCCAAATATTTCTCAGGGCAATTTTTAGATAGTTCTTAAACATGTCCCACAAATGATATGATCCCGTGAAAGTCAGAGAATTATCATACCAAAAAGATAAATAACACACAACTAACTGAAATACAAATAGATAAAAATAAAAAACCGAACAATGGTGTTCAATTATGAACACCATTGTTCGGTGATGGACAAAGCCTATAAATTAATAATGCTTATAGAAGACAAACTTTATGTTCCCCAAATTCGATTCCTGAAAATATCAAATGATTGACGTAAATGTTGATTCAAAAGCAATAATATCACGATCAAAATACAACAGTAACCAATCCAGGTAAATATCTCCATGTTCGACAGCAGCATGGTCTGTTTTGATAATGATGTGAGGATTTGCTTAAAAGCCAGTTTGTTCGCCTCATCCAAGGTATAACCTTTGGCTACGAATCGTTGAATACCATCGGCCAAACGCACCTGGGTTTCCGGGCTTTCAGGTATGGCAAACTGTTGCAGTTTCGAGTAATGTTTTTGTTGCAACCATATCTGCGCGTTCTGCATGATACTAAAACCCAGTGTACTTCCCCAAAAACGCCCTGCAACCCCCATACCACCAGAAAAAGGAGCCAATTGTGAGGGAACGGACGATACCGTAAAAAGTACCAAAGGAACAAACACTACCCCCACTGCAACTCCTTGTAACATATAGGGTATAGTAATATCAAACAACGATACATCCGGCACAAACAGGAATGTAAACCAAAGATGATATATGGCCATCAAGGCAAAACCCAAGACAAAAATATATCGGGTTGAAACTTGACGAGCCATCAAAACTCCCGCGATCACAATACCAATAGCATTCCCCAACACATTTATATATTGGACATGAGCCACCCGAACAGGTTCCCAATCCCAAACCTTACTCATGGTACTATGGCAAATATTGAGCGAGGCTCTGGATATGTAAAACAGGATAAATAACATCAGCCCGGTTCGCAAATTGGGATAATTTAACACCCGGAGGTCAAAGCAGGGACGCTTCACGAGTAGCTGGCGCACCATAAACAAGGCGCCGGTAATCGCACATGCAATAGTGGCTACAACAATTTGCTCAGACTGGAACCAGTATTTTTTCTCCCCATATACCAAAACAAAGGCCCCCGACAAAATGGACGCATGCACCAGTATAAAGCTTGCCCAGTCGATTTGATAGAGCGGTGTTTTACGATGAAAACGATGTCCGTTAAAAGTAATCAGGACCATTGCGACACACAATAGCTGAAAAAATGCCGACCCATAAGCCATATAGGTCCAGTCATAATTTTCGAGCAACCATACAGCCACATTTATGATAAATGGCGATGCCATCAGCAACATTCCATAGGTACAGGAAAACACGATGATTGTGGCATTTCTGGATTTAAACCTGGTGAGCAACAAAACCCGAAGCGGTATCCAGGGCAAGGCCATCAATACACCTTCAACCACCCGCAACAATATAAAAATAACAAAATCGTGCGTATAGGCCGATGCCACAAAAGTGAGTGCCGCCAGAAAGTATATGGCGATAAAATAATTTCGGGTCGGGAAAAACTTAAAGATCCGGCTTTCAATCATGATCGTGGCCAGGAAAGTCCCATACGTAATGCTCATGGCATATTGCAGGTCTTCCACTTCCACGTCCAAAAAACTTGCCGAATACGTGACATTGGATGTATACAAACCAAGCAGAACCATGGAATGTAACATACAGAATATCAGCGTAGTCTTAATAAACCAATTGGGAATATTGGGCTTAAATACACTGTGATTGTCCATAGTATCAGTTAGCGTGGTCGGCTACGACGATAACATTCATCCCAGCTCTTAAGAATTCAGTTTCGTGCTCAGGATCAATCAATTTGATACGAACCGGAATTCTCTGTTCGATTTTCACAAAGTTACCCGTGGCATTATCCGGAGGAAGCAATGAAAACCGAGCGCCACTTGCAGGAGAAAACGACTCGATAATACCATTGAAAATTTTCCCATTGGCAGCATCCGCTTTAAAGGTTACCTTTTGGCCAATTGTCATTTCGCCTACTTGGGTTTCTTTAAAATTGGCCGTAATCCATTTCTCCTTACTTACTACCGAAACCAGTGTTTGACCTTCCTTCACCAATTGTCCGGGTTGAATTGTTCTTTTTCCTACCCAACCATCATAGGGAGCTGTAATCACGGTAAAAGACAGGTATAGCGCGGCATTGTCAATCGCTGCCTGTTTTAATTGAATCACCGTCTGAGCAGTTGGAATCTTAGACGATGCTTCTGATATATTCGCTTCGGTGGCCTGCATGGCATGTTGAATTTCCTGAAAACGCGCCTTTGCCGACTCGTAATTTGCTTTAACCGTTTCTACCTGTTGTTCTGTTGCGGCCTCTTCTTTCAGCAAAGCATCATAACGTTTGTATTCCTGTTCTGTTTTCCAGACCAATGTACGGGCTGCTTCCAACTGAGATTCTTCTACCGCTATATGGCTGTGCGTAGTTGCTACATTTTTTCGAACCACGTTCACATTTTGCCTCGCATTTTCGATTTCGGCAGTTGCCATACCCAAATGTGCCTTGTACTCGCGGTTATCGATTACGATGAGTGTATCGCCTTCATGTACAAATTGATTTTCCTTATACAGTACTTGCTTCACATGGCCTGTAACCCGAGTCATTACCGGCGTCACATATTGCTCAATCTGAGCATCATTAGTTTCTTCGTGTGTGCTGTAAAAAATAAAGAACCACACCCCCAAGGCAACTCCACCCATTGCGATTAAGCTTGCCAGAATGGTGACCAAGGTATGGAATGTACCATGTTCAACGGATGTTTTTTGAACTCTCATACTTTGCTATGATATATAAGGATTGGTAAATGAAAATTAGTGAAGTAGGCCCGATGCATGTTGTAGTTCGTGATACTT
>CALGRQ010000104.1 GCA_937880795.1 uncultured Dyadobacter sp.
TTTTTTTCAAAATAACTACTGTTGCAGGCCAGGACTGGTGCAGCGGCTCTAAAACCAAAAATAGGGTCTTCAACCGTACCCACACTACCCTTACGTATGTTTTCAAAGAAATCATTGAAGTGGATGGCATGCGAATCATCCGTTTTAGGAGCCTCAAACCTTACCTCTTTAACCGGCTCGGCTTTACGGGTATTTTCTGGATATTGGGCATCATATTGTTTTTTGAATGCCGCTTGTTCCTTCTCCGAAAAAGTATTGTAGCTATCATAACCGCCATAGCCCGGTGCTTGGGGTAATTTTTTTCGGGTTAAGATCAAATTATTTTCCGTAAACTCAATTTGTCCTTCCGTTCCAATTATCCTTGTATTGTTCGCTATGGCTCCGGCGTTGGCGAAGTTTACCCGTAACACCATCTGGAAATTGGCATGAAGATCTGTTTTGGGGTAATCAAGAATGGAAACCAGAACATCGGGAACATCACGGCCATCCTTCCAATAGCTAAGTTCACCGGATGAAAAAATGCGTTGTGGTCCCAGAGAACCTGTTACAAAGTGAACCCCCGTGATAAGGTGTACAAACAAGTCGCCTGCTACACCGGTGCCATAATCGCGATAATTACGCCATCTGAAAAAGCGTTTCGCGTCGAACGGAACCTTGGGTGCATCTCCCAAAAATTCATCCCAGTCCAGTGTTGTTAAGGAGGCGTCTGTAGGTATGGAGTAGTTCCAGGCTCCGATGGCGTTAAAGCGGTCGTTGTTGGATTCAACATAGTTAATCTCCCCTATATCACCTGCTTGGAAAAGTCTCTTAGCTTCTTTAAAAGCTGCGGAACTTATGCGCTGGCTGCCTACTTGCATGGTTTTTCCTGATTTTTTCCAGGCATCAATCACCGACAAACCTTCATTGATATGATGTACCATGGGTTTTTCGCAGTATACATGTTTTCCAGCCTTCAACGACTCCTTCGTAATGTGGTCGTGCCAATGGTCGGGAGTAACCACCAAAACTGCATCTACATCTTTCCTTTCAAGAATTTGACGATAGTCTCTGGTTGTAAAAACATCTTTTCCATACAATTCTTTTACGCGTGTTAAACGTCCGTCGTATAAGTCCGCGGCAGCAACAAATTCAGTATTTCCGGCACGCAGTGCAGCTTTTGTATCGCTATGCCCCTGAATACCCATGCCGATGGTGGCAAACCTAATTTTATCGTTAGGGCTTATTTTCTTTAAATCTCGAATAATGTTAAAGGGCTTAGCGATAGAGTCGGTGGCCAGTAGTGCCGAGGCGGCAGTTACATTTTTAATAAAATTTCTTCTGTTAAAGGACATAGAAGTGAATGGGTTAGGTATAAAATAATAAATGTTCGATTACAGCTCCTGAATCTGGATTTCCTTAAAGGCCACGAGTGCTTTTCCCCCCCCGTGAATTTGTAAGCCTATAAGTCCGGATTGCGGAATGCTTTTATCGTTTTCGGTATAATCAACGGTAAGGGTCTCGTTTAAATATATTTTAATACGGCCCTTTTCACTACGCACCCGGTAGTTGTTCCAGTCATTCGGTTTCAAAATGCGCGTAACTAATTCGGGTTCAGGAGCAATTAAAGTTTTATTTCTTCTGGATTCATCGTATAAGCTTGCCCAAAATTTATCCCCAAGATCTGCCTGATAGCCCGTCATTTCATAGGCTGGGTTGGCAATACGTTTGCTATGGAACTGAACACCTGTGTTTACGAATCCCTCCGTACCCAGTAATTTAAATTTTAGTTTCAAATCAAAATCTGAGTACGTTTTACGCGTACATAAAAACTCATTATGGGGAACCTCTTTCTCCAGGGAACCACCGGTAATAGCACCGTCTACAATTTTCCAGGTACTGGTAGTATCACCTTCCCAGCCGTGGAAGTTTTTTCCATTAAAAAGGATTTCAGGCTTTCGATCCAACGCGGGAATACATCCTATAAGCAGCAAAACACTTATCAGCATGTAGTTTATACAATTGTTTCTCATGATATATGTTGTAAATGGAAATCATTAAAAGTCTGGTATATAGGCACTACACCATAGAAAAACATTTTTGCGGCGATTATACTTGAATTGACCACAAATTATGATTCTAATATTTCCCTTCAAGCGAAACATGGTGTAAGCGGGTTTTATGTTTTACTAAGATGTTATATTTAATTGATCATCCTGCTATATTTAGCGTCATGAAGTGGTACTCACGAACCCTGTTACACCCGGTTCAAACAGAAATAAAATTATGGATATAAGTGATCCAAAACAACTGCGAGAAGCTGAACAAGCTATTGAGAGGTTGTCATTGCTTTCTAAGGCTACGCATGATGTTATTTGGGATTGGGATCTGCTAAATAATACGCTGTGGTGGAACGACGGTATTAACTACGTGTTCGGGTATAATACTTCTGATTTAGAGCCAGGTGCAGAATCCTGGTATAATCGTATTCACCCCAACGACAAGGATCGGATCTTGAAGTCGGTGCACGAGGTTATTGACCGAGGTGGCTCAACATGGTCTGGTGATTAGGTTTCTGCGCGCCGACGGTACTTTTGCTTACGTGCATGATCGGGGCTATACCGTTTATGAGGGTAACCGGGTAATCCGCATGTTGGGTTCGGTACATGATGTAACAGCTACCGTGCTCCATAAGCAGGCTAGAGAGGAAAGTGAAGAAAAGCTACGTTTTGCCCTTCAATCAGCCCAATTGGGTATATGGAATCTAAATCCCTCTACAAATATCATTGAATGGGATGAACGTTGTCGGGAGCTTTTTGGGTTTACCAAAGACACTTTTATCACCTATGACAATTGCTTCCAGAATATACACTCCGACGATAGGCAACGTGTGGATGAAGCGGTAAAGGAGGCAATAAATCCGGAATCGAATGGGGCGTACAGTATACAGTTTCGTACCTGTGGAGCCGATGGCCATACCCTACACTGGTTGCATTGTAGTGGACAAGCCTATTTTAGGGATAATGTGGCTTACCGGTTTTCAGGTATTGCGCAGGATATAACACAGCAAATTTCGAGCCAAGAGAAGGCGTATTTCTCTGATCAGCAGGCTACCATGGCGATAGAAGGTACGGGGGCTGGATCATTCTTGATCGATTTGAGCACGAACAAAATCGTCTATTCGTCCACAATGGCTAAAATTCTTACGGGTGGAACCAACGAAAGGCTCACAAGAAATGTGTTCATTCAGCACGTGCATAGTGATGATATAGGAAGAAGAGACGCCGCATATAAGATAGCAGCCAAAACAGGAGAATTAAATTACGAGTCACGGTTTGTTTGGCCCGATGGTTCCGTGCATTGGGTTAAAGTGATTGGTCGATTTCTGTACGACAAATCTGGAAAACCATTGTCTTTGTCAGGCATTGTACTGGATATCAGCGATCGTATGGAGGTGGAGCAGCTACTTCGTAACAGTGAAGAGTCACTGCGAAGTATGATTGAACAAGCACCTGTGGCGACGGCCCTCTTCGTGGGAACCGACATGATAATAGATACAGTGAATGAGGCAATGCTGAAATTTTGGGGTAAAAATGACAAAATAGTAGGAATGCCGCTGCGCAAGGCGGTTCCGGAATTAGTCGGTCAACCTTTTCTGAATATTCTCGATCAAGTATATAAAACTGGTGAAACATTCCAAGACTACGGAGTACCTGCCAATTTGTTGGTGAACGGAGCTTTGCAAAAGGTTTACTTTAATTACACCTATAAACCGCTTAGAAACAAAAAGGGCGAAGTCTTTGCCATCATGGATATGTCCATTGACGTAACGGCCCAGGTGATGGCCAGTAAAAAATTGAAAGAAAGTGAAGAAAGATATCGCCAACTGGCCGACGAACTGGAACAACGTGTTCAGGAAAGAACACAAGAACTGCAAGTTGCCAATATAGAATTACAGGACTCCAATAGTAATCTTGAACAATTTGCTTACGTGGCCAGCCACGATTTACAGGAACCGCTTCGCAAAATTCAGTCCTTTGGGTCTAGACTGGAAACCATGTATAGTGACACGCTGGATACAACGGGTACTTTTATGTTGAATAGAATGCAGGATGCTTCCAGAAGAATGTCGTTGATGATCGATGATTTACTGACGTATTCCAGACTTAACAATAAAGAGGCCAGCGTTGGTTTGGTTGATTTAAATAAGGTTTTTAAAGAGGTTATATTAGCTTTGGAAATCAGGATTCAGGATCATGACGCCATTATTGATATAGAGGAAATGCCTATCATCTTTGGTAATGACGGACAGTTGGTTCAACTTTTTCAGAATTTGGTTAGCAACGCAATTAAGTATCGGGTGCCCGATCGCCCACCTATTGTTAAAATAAGCGCAAAACCGGTGGGTGCCGAGGAGCTAGCAAGTATCCCTCAATTGCTATCCACCAGGCGCTATACCAAAATCATGATTGAGGATAATGGTATAGGTTTTGAAGAGAAATATACTGAACGGATATTCCAGATGTTTCAGCGGTTACATGGAAAAGCGGAGTATGACGGATCGGGAATAGGCCTAGCGCTATGCAAGAAGGTGGTACAAAATCACAATGGATATATAACCGCACAAAGTGAAATGGGGGAAGGATCTGTATTTATCACTTACCTCCCCCTGCCTTAAGGGCTAAGAACCCTCCTTCGGCGTCCAAAGATCTTTATACAGTTCGGGATGTCGCTTGAACTGAGCGTGTACATATGGACACAATGGTACCACTTGAAGTTTGTTTTCACGCGCATGTTTAACCATGGCTTCCAATAAGACTTTTGCAAATCCCTTGCCTTCGTGTTTTGGATCCACTTCTGTATGATATACAGTTAGCGCATTACCCGAAACGCTCATTGCCATCTCTCCTATTTTTTCATTGTTCTCTTCCAGGATAAGGGCTCCCCTTCCTTTTTGTCCCGGTTCCCATTTAACCTCTGCCATAGTTGTAGTATATGCGTTATTAATGATTGAATTTTTCGAAAAGGTAATTCAAAATTTAGACATTTTGAGTGATAGCCCAACCTTGTGATTCATTTAATAAGGTATGGAAATAGTTTCAAACCTAAATTTTCTGTGCTTTGGTATCGTCAAAGTTTGTACCAATATAATTTGTCAATATATTGAATACCTAATCAGTATTTAATAATCTTCAGAATGTTTATAAAGGTTGCTTCCACATGTTTATTGTTAGTGATTACTCTGGTTTCAGCACAAGGCCAGGTGATAACGGACTCTCTACTCATAGATGACCACTACCGCGTGTTTTACTTTAAAAAGCCCGGTTCCAATGGAAAAAATGGAAGTTTGGTTTTTGCGATTCACGGCTCAGGTGGTGACCCGCTCAACTTTATGAAAAATGCGGCAAAACTTGAAGACCGCTCGGTTTTGGATAACTTCATCTTGGTGTATCCAAAAGGTTATAAATCATTTTGGAATGAATGCAGGAAAGCTTCGACGGTGGAGGCAAACCAGATAAATATCAATGAAGAGAAATTTTTTGGTGCGATGATCACTTATTTTAAGGAGAATTATGGCATCAATGAAAAGCAGGTTTTTGCTTCGGGTTTTTCCGGCGGAGGGCAAATGGCTTATAAAATGGCGATTACGATGCCGGGTACGTTTAGGGCAATATGTGCCATGGTGGCAAACATGCCCACACCAGACAACATGGATTGTGTAGAATCCAAAGTGGCAGTTCCTACGCTCATTATCAATGGGGCCGCAGATCCGGTTAATCCACATATAGGGGGTGAAATGAAGTCTGCCGGCTTAACATTGGGCACGGTGCAATCTACGGAACAATCATTCACCTATTGGAGTAAGCTTGCGGGTTACAGGGGCTCACCTAAGAAAGAGACCTTATCGGATCCAGATACAAACAACCAGATTACGGTGGATAAGTATAGCTACAAACAGCGAAAAAGGCCCGAGGTAACCCTACTGGTTGTCAACAATGGGAAACATGAGTTTCAGAAAGATATCGACTTCTTTACCGAAGCGTGGTCATTTTTTAAACGGCAAATGAAGTAGCGATCAACAGTTTACAAGTGTTGCTCTGCGAAACAGCAGTTTGAAACCGGTAGCTGCACTTAAACACACGAAAATAAGCGCTATCCAGAGGGCGTTATAACCCCAGGTGGCCGCTATATATCCGCAACTGGCCGGCCCAACTACCTGAGCGATGGCCCAGGATAGTTGGTAGGCTGCCGAATATTTTCCTCTGTTTTGTTCTGCTGCTCGACTCATTACAATGGTAGTGATGTAAGGCAATGTTAGCATTTCACCCAAAGTGAATAGTAAAACGGCAAAGGCACCGGTAATTAGTGCCGGAATGCCCGGTATCAGTAGATTCAAGAAGCAAACCGCGGTGGCCAGTACTCCTGCAATGATATACCAATGATCGGCTTTTTTGTTGGTCATAAATTGTATAAAAACCATTTCAAAAAGTGCAATAACGACACCGTTCATACCAATAAGAATACCGATGGTAGCTTCGCCGATATGCATTTCTTCTTTCCAGTAAACAGGCACCAGCCGGAACATGACTACAAAAGCCATCATATAAACTGTTACTAAACCTATAAAACGGATAAAGAAAATATCCCGCCAGGGTGAAAGTGCAAGAGGTTCCTCCTCATTAGTTGGTTTCTCTTGCACCGCTTTTACTGCATCAGGCAGTAGGACGAGAATTAATAAGCCGGCCAAAATATAAACGGCCCCATCGACCCAAAAGAGCAGGTGGTAGTCTATGGCAGCCAGGATCCCTCCTACCGATGTTCCAAATCCAAATCCTAAGTTGGTTGCCAATCTGTTCAGGGCATAGGACCTTGTCATGTTTTCCCTCGTAGAATAAGCGGCAATGGCCGAGTTATTGGCTGGTTTGAAGGCTTCTACGAAAAAACTCAATACAACCGTTAGTGCGCATAAGAGGTTAAAATCATCAACATGCCCAAATAAGACAAACAACAATCCACTGATGATCAGGCTAATAATTTGAACAGGGCGAAAACCTATTTTATCGGTTAGAAACCCGCCTGCCATAGCGCCTAATACTGACCCTATCCCAAAAAGTGTAATCACCAGACCTGCGTCGGCAATACTACGATGCATGCTTTGGGTAATGTACATGCTCATAAAAGGTACTGCCATATAGCCACACCTATTGATGAGTACCACCAAACTTAGTAACCAGGCTTCACGGCTTAATCCACTAAATGAAGTTCTGTAACTACGTATAATTCTTTTAACCATGGCTATATAACAGAAAAAGTCCGTCTGGATAGTAACCGGACGGACTCGCTAATATTTTTTCAAATATGAAACACAGCTATCCTATCCGGAACCATTTGCGGTTCCATTTCAACGGAGAGCTATAAATCGTATCGTTGTTCATGACGCAAATGTAATGGATTTATGTTTTTTTTAAATATTCTGAAATTCAATATTTTTCCTGGTGTTAGTTATGCATTCTATTTGTTAAAGAATTCCAACCTTTTGACTGGCAAACGTATCTCCTCGTTAAACGTTTACTATTTTAATGATTCTACGTTTGTCATGAAAAGAAATTTACCCTTGTATTTCTCGGTGTTCATATTCCTCCAATGCTCAGATAAGGATGTGAAAGATCCATGCTCCTGTTTGGGAACAGAAATGTGTACCGATATATTTAAGTCGATACATGTGAAACTTCAAAACAAGGATGGTAGGCCCTACGCATTAGATTCCTTTCAAACCAGAAGAGTAGCTACGGGTGAGATTATTTTACTTAATAATATCCCTGATCCTTTAAGCGACTCTGTCGCAATTAAATGGGGATCCTATCCAATCCTGACAGATATGAACGTTTCTCAAATTCAGAAATGTGGAGAGGAGTTTAATTTTATGGGCTTCAAAAATGGTAAAACTGTTGTTTCCAGTAATTATCAAATTGGACACGACTGCTGTCATGTTATTCTTAAAAAGGGTGCTCAGAATATCACCATGGAATAGCGATCAGGAGATTTCGATATATATACCTATAAGCTTCCGAGTCAAAAGTTTGTAGTCCAGATGCAACCTTATCGGTCCCCCAAACATCCTTATGGTGACTCCCTAGTATTCACAAAAGTTATTGAGCCATGACAGGAAAGGAATTATTCGATTATTATCAAATGGCTGCATTGAAATCGGGGTTTGGGTCAGAGGCTTGTCGTTATGGAAATATATTATTTGAAGCGCTCAAAATTGAAGGTGAAGAAGTTGTCTTTCGTAAATTGGAGGAAGCCAACGATCGAGGAAAGCGG
>CALGRQ010000105.1 GCA_937880795.1 uncultured Dyadobacter sp.
ATTAGGAATGTAAGGTTCTGCACCCATTTGTCCCCACGATCCACGCAATTTCACATTTCTAACAAAGTTGATATTGTTCTTCCAGAAGTCCTCTTCCGAAATTCTCCATCCCAACGAAACCCCTGGGAAGAATCCAAAACGACCTTGTTTAGGGAAAACGTAAGAACCATCTACACGCCACAAGAACTCGGCAAGGTATTTTTCTTTATAATTATACCCGGCACGTCCATAATAGCTCAAACGCGCTCTTCTAAACAAGTCATAATTATCAATGTTTTGTTCAGGAGTTCCACCCGCAAACAACTGATCAACTACTGGCGAAATAAAATAGCGACGGAATGCGTAGAAGCCATCCGCATCCACCGTTTCGCGCTGCACACCTGCCATTACATTGAAGTTATGGCTATCTATCGCTTTCTCATAAGATACTTGACCTGTTAACTGAATCGACAATTCCTGTGAAGCGTTTTCCGTAAGGCGCGGGTCGCTAAATGTAGAGCGTACGGCCCCATTCAGTACAGGCGTTACGCCATCGGCTTCGTAGGAAACTTTATCCCAGTTATACAATGTCCAAGGTTTTGCAAACGACTTCTGACGGCGAATCATTTTATCCAAAGCAGCAGTAGTTGTTACTTTAAGTCCTGTTACACCAGGAATTAGGAATTCAAGTGTACCATTGGTCTGGATATAGTCACGTTTGTCGTTGTTATAACCGGTCGTGTTGGTGGTAATAACAGCAGGGTTTTGTCCATTCTCAATATCAGGTCCTGGACGCCCGTCTGGCCAAATGGCAATTTCAGTAGGTTTTCCACGCATCAACATGCGGAAAATATCACCGGCTCCTCCTCCATTGGGGTAATGACGGAATTCCTCACGCAAAGCCAATCCTATATTGGCACTGATATATTTATTAATTTTAGTATCCAGGTTCAAGCGCATGTCGTATTGCTTGTAACCAGTTGCCGAGTTCACATAGTTACCTGCTTGGTTGATATACCCCAAAGAAGCCAAGTATTTAATGTTTTCGCTACCACCCGTCAGTTGCAAATTATGACGTTGCTGCGGAGACCAGTTACGAATTACTGACTTATACCAGTCGGTGTTTGGATGCGTAAGCGGATCACTTCCACTTCTAAACTTCTCTAGATCTGCTGGCTTATATACCGCACTCAAAACATTGCCGTTATCTGTTCTGGTATAAGAACCGGTGGTGTTAAAACCTTCAAATGCACCTGCCCATTGACTAACAGGTAAGTTATCGTAAATCTGCAATTCATTACGAATCGTAGCATACTCAGCCGAATTGGACATTTTTGGTGTAAAAGTCGGCTGTGACATCCCCATATTAAAATCATAGGATAGTTTAGGCTTTCCCGATTTACCACGCTTGGTGGTGATCAGGATCACCCCGTTCCCAGCACGAGATCCATAAATGGCAGCGGCAGCATCTTTCAAAACAGAAATACTTTCTATATCAGCAGGATTGATACGATCCAAACCCCCACTCCGGTTAGGAACACCATCCACTACGATCAGCGCATTACTGTTACCCAGCGAGTTCGTTCCACGAATACGGATTGCCGAACCATCATAACCAGGTTCTCCACTCGATTGAACTGCCGAAATACCCGGTAAACGTCCGCTAAGAGTATTGGATAGGTTAGCTGCTGGCGCTTTTTCAAGTTCCGCTCCCTTAACCGCCGTTACCGAACCTGTAAGGGTTGCTTTTTTTGCCGTGCCATAACCCACCACCACAACTTCATCCAAGGCTTTGGTATCTGACGCCAGGGTTACATCAATGGTGGTCTTTGCCCCCACCGCAATTTCCTGGGTTACGTACCCGATAAAAGAAAAAATCAAGGTACTCTGTGGCTGTACGGTTACTGTGTACGATCCATCAATGTCTGTTACTGTACCATTGGTTGTACCTTTCACTACCACACTAACACCGGGCAAACCGCCTCCCGTGTCATCCTTCACCTGCCCTTTAATTGTTTCCTGAGCAAAAGCTCCAACCGCGGAAATCAGGGCGAGAAACAGAGCTAATGCGTACCGCGCCACATCGCGGTACTTCCAACTTAAAGAAATTCTCATAGATTAATTGGTTAGTAAATATTAAAACATATTGGCAATGCAAGCGAGTGAAAATGGTAATAACTGCGCGGTAGATGATTGATCAGAGAAATGACCTGCGCCATTGAAGAGAAAGTGAGGATCGTTCATAACGTTGCTGTGTGTTAAAATGAATATTTATAAAAATATCAAGTCCGTTATCCAAGGACACAATTTTTTCGTAAAATTATGAAACTATCGGATACATCGTAATAAAATTTAAAAAAGTTTATTAACTCGCTTTAATAATGCATTAATTATATAAAGTAGGACTATTTAAATCAACATGTTATATAAAGTAGCTCTCTTTTCCTGACGTAAATAAAATTTATTCGATACCTAGTTTGACCGGTGATAGAAGAATGCTGGGATAGTCAAACCGAACCATGTTCAAGCGTAGCGCCACTTGTTCAAAGTTTCTAAAAAGAGTACAAGAGGGATAACACGTATAGGATAGATATACGCGAGTAAAGTTTAAAGTAAGGTATCGGACCTGAAATTATTTAAACGGAAAGCCTTTGGATTTTAACCGTTCAAAGAGTTGTTTCGTTTCGGAAATTCTATCATCCCCATTCATTTCAAAAAACCAGAAAGTTTCCACTTCTCCGCGATGCATCGCCTGGTTCATATCACCACTTTGTGATTTATGAGCAGCTTTCACCCAATCAGCCACAATCATGTAGCTATGCTTGTTGTCTTCTCCAAAATGTATAGATCTATCCAGTTGAAAAACCGGAGCGGTAGTGCTGCCCTTTGTTTCCGGATATCCTGAAAGTAAAGTATAGGAAAATTGAACATTTTTATCCTGTGCCTGCGCGCCTAGCACGATGGGCCTTTTCCCTTTCATTCGCTGAACCGCGCGAATCGCACTAATAGAGGCCGTTTTGTGATGCGCATGTTGCCCTTCATGTGGAAGCAGGCAGAATACAAAATCATAGTTACCCTGCTCTAAAATCCTATCAAGCCGTCGGTTCACGTAGCCTATATCCCAATTTTGTCCATTTAAATATGGCTTTTCGTTTCGATTATAATAATCATCTGGCTGATCTAAAAAGAAAAAATTCCCGATGCCAAGAATCTCGCCAGAAGCCAGCAATTCTTTCTTTCGAATTAAGGGCAAATGTTTACGACCAGTCACCGAGTCGAGCAGGTTCATCCTATAATAACTGGATGCCACCCTACCGTTGTAACCACCCGAAGCGTCAGTCAATAAAGCCAGATCCGCAGAGCCTCCCAGTTCATGCGTAATTTTAAAAACCGTAACGGGAAACATCGTTTCATCGTCCGGATGGGCTGTAACAATTAAAATGCGGGGACTTTGACAAGAAGCGGTCAGTGCCGCAGAGACGAGGAGTAGAAAGAAAAAATACCTCATAAGAAGTTGGATAGGACAAAGGATTAAACTGAAATTCCACTTATATAAAATGCCTTTCACAATCTGTGCTTCGACACAAAACGAAGATTCCATAACCCTAGCCTCACCAATTACTTATGAGGTAAAACAAAATATCATTACGACTGAACATGATCTGCATTGTAATGCAAACCAATATTTTCGCGACGTGCCATCGCCATTTTAATGATCAGATAAGAAACCGAAATCATATTCCGAAGTTCACATATAGCTACCGAAACCTTCGATTCACGATATAGTTCTTCATGTTCCTGATGGAGAAGTTCAAGTCTGTCGTAAGCACGTTTCATCCTACGGTTCGTACGGACAATCCCTACATAGTTGGACATGATACTGTTCAATTCGCGGGTCATTTCGGTTACCAAAACGTTCTCCTCAGGATGCGTCGTCCCCGAATCATCCCATTCGGGTATATGATCAGGAATTACGGCCTGATCAAAACTTGACAAGGTACTTTCATAGGCCCGGTGCCCAAAGACCACAGCCTCAAGCAACGAATTAGACGCTAGCCGGTTAGATCCGTGCAACCCCGTGCAGGCACACTCCCCTACTGCGTACAAGAAATTGATGTTGGTTTTTCCCCACTCGTTTACCCGAACACCTCCACACATATAATGCTGCGCCGGAACTACTGGAATCATATCCTTCCGAACGTCTATACCCGCATCCAGACAATATTGAGTAATATTTGGAAAATGCTCTAAAAACTTTTCATAGTCGCAGTGGCGTACATCCAGATATACATGATCAACGCCATTTTTCTTCATCTCGGAGTCAATGGCTCTGGCTACAATATCTCTTGGTGCAAGTGAGAGTCTATCATCATATAGCTCCATGAAAGTGCTTCCGTCTGCTCTTTTCAAAATTCCACCAAATCCTCGTACTGCTTCGGAAATAAGAAAAGATGGCTTTTTACCAGGCTGGTAAAAACTGGTAGGATGAAACTGAATGAATTCCATGTTATCGCATATACCCTTGGCACGATAGGCCATCGCTATACCATCACCCGTAGCAATGGTTGGATTGGTAGTGCTTTGATAAATATTTCCAATTCCCCCTGTTGCCAGAAGAGTCGTTTTCGCTAAAAACTTCTCGACTTTACCCGTTTGGCGGTTGAGCACAAAAGCTCCGAAACATTTGATATCTTCCTGATAACGGTAAACCGTTTCTCCCAAATGATGCTGCGTAATTAATTCGACCGCATAATAATGGGTAAACATTTGTATGGTTTTATGACGATTCACTTCTTCCAAAAGTGCTCGTTCAATTTCAGCTCCGGTAATATCTTTAAAATGCAAGATTCGATTATCCGAATGCCCACCCTCTTTTGCCAAGTCATACTGACCATCCGTTTCTTTGTCAAAACGGGTGCCGTAATCAATAAGCTCCTGAATGCGCTGAGGTGCTTCCTTCACCACAATTTCAACAATGTTCCGTTTATTGACTTCATCTCCGGCATCCATCGTATCTTGGATGTGTTTCTCAAAAGAGTCCGACTCCGCCCAAACCACAGCTATACCGCCCTGGGCATATTTGGTATTGGTTTCGTCGGCTTGCACTTTGGTAATTACCGCAATGGAGATATCTTGCTTCAATGCTTCAAAATGTCTCGCCAGTTTTGCGGCATAGCTCAGTCCGGCGATACCGGATCCAATAATAAGAAAATCGAACTGCGGCATTAGATATAATTGGTGGTTTCTTGAATCTTAAATCCTCATTCCTAAATATAGCCGAACCAGGTTCCTGCTATAAATAAAGTGGGTACCAGCAGTTCATTCCAAACAACTACTGATACCCATCTTCTGTTAAATTCCTTTACTCAATTCGAGCATTCTCGCCACAGACCCATAAGCTTTCAAACGAATGTCTTCTGGAACAAAAATCTCCGGCTGCTCATATAGAAGTGCGTTATAAACCTTTTCCAAGGTATTCATTTTCATATAAGGGCACTCCGAGCAAGCGCACGTATTGTTGTCGGAGCCAGGAGCAGGAATCAGTTTTTTATGAGGCACCGACTGCTTCATTTTGTGCAGTATACCTGCTTCCGTCGCTACAATAAACTTAGTATGTTCCGATTCCTTCACGAATTTAAGAAGGCCAGTTGTTGAACTCACAAAATCCGACTGCATTAAGATATCCTCTTTACATTCCGGATGTGCTATCAGCAAAGCGTCCGGATGTTCCTCTCTGAGCGCTTTCAGCTTTTCTCTGGATATATCAATGTGAACAATACAAGCACCGTCCCACAGCACCATATCTCTTCCCGTTTTATGTGCCACGTAACGGCCTAGGTTTGCATCGGGGGCAAATATAATTTTCTGGTCTTTGGGCAGGCTTTCCACAATTTGTAACGCATTGGACGATGTACAAACGATGTCCGTTAAAGCCTTAATTTCCGCAGAACAATTGATATAACTAATTACGATATGATCTGGATATTGCGCTTTGAAAGCAGCGAATTTGTCAGCTGGTGCCGAATCGGCCAACGAACATCCCGCATTAAGGTCAGGTATCACAACCTTTTTGGTAGGACTTAAAACCTTCGCAGTTTCTCCCATAAAGTGCACTCCGCAGAAAAGGATCATATCAGCATCTGTGGCCGCAGCCTGCTGAGACAAACCAAGGCTGTCACCAATGTAGTCAGCCAAATCCTGAATGGCGGCATCTACATAGTAATGAGCAAGTATTACTGCATTCTTCTCCTTTTTAAGGCGGTTAATTTCTGCAATCAGGTCAACATCTTCTGCAATGGCTTCCGTTACATAACCGTACCGGTTTACCTGCTCTTCAATTTTAGTCATTCTGGTGAATAATTGGCTTTTGTTCTTGATTAAAAATCCATCCCGAATTACGATAATAACGGTGGTAATTGCAAAGGAAGTTATAAGTTAAGAAGGCAGAGTAGTTAAGAAGTTACAGTAGTTAAGAAGACAAAAGATGTTAAATGTAAACGTCCTATCCCATTAAATGATTACTACGTTCTGAGTCAGGAAATCAAAAAAACGGAGAAAAGTTGCCCGTCGAGCATAGGTTACAACAAGAAAAAGGAGTTAAGGCAGGCAGCTAACGCCACTCATTCCTTAACTCCTTTAACATCGTAAATTCTATAACTACTTAACTTCTTCCCTTAAAACACCCAGCGGAAGAATGCGTAAAGTGTTCCTGAAAGTAGCATCGTCACTGGCAAGGTAAGAACCCAAGCAATAACAATGTTACGTATTGTACCTCCTTGCAAGTTTTTAACCCCCTTGCTGGCTACCATAGAGCCTGCAATACCAGAAGAAAGTACGTGTGTAGTACTTACAGGAAGCCCCAGTGCAGAAGATACACCAATTGTACTTGCAGCTACAAGTTCGGCCGACGCTCCTTGCGCATAGGTAAGGTGTTGCTTACCTATTTTTTCTCCAATTGTTACCACAATTCGCTTCCAACCAACCATGGTTCCTAAACCCAACGAAAGTGAAATCATTAGAATAACCCAGTCAGGTGCGTAGTCGGTATAACGTCTGATACCTTGTCCACTGGCCGATTGCATCTTTAAATATTCCTTATCTTCTACGTTTAAAGTAGCATCGCCATTATCCAAAATCGTTTTTGTATTACGACTTATGAGCAACACAGAACGACGGGCATCCATACGCTCTTCCTGAGCGATCTCATGATTAACCAGTGGCTTATCAATATGCGTTCTCAGCGATGCAATCTCGTGATGTATAGAATTAAGTTTGACACGATCCGATGCAGACAATTTCGTTGAATCAATACGACCCACAGTCTGTTCGATACGAACCAACTCACCTTTCAATTCTGCTGGATCCACTTCGTTGTTAAGTGCAAAATGAGCTGGAACAATACCAATTAAAATAAGCATCACCAGTCCAACACCTTTTTGTCCATCGTTAGAACCGTGGAAAAAACTTACCAAAGTACAGGTCATTACTAATATTGCACGAATCCACATGGGTGGGGGTTGGTTCTTTTTAGGCTCGCTAAAAATAACCTCACGAAGGGGCTTAGACAGCAGACGGCGCAACAAAAACATGATAATGATGGCCAACGCAAAACCAAAAATTGGTGAGGTTAGCAATGACATAAATAGTTCTTCTGCCTTCGTCCAGTTTACTCCGGCACCCGTTGAGTTTTCAGGCATAAATGTAAATGCCAATCCAACCCCTAAAATAGATCCGATCAAAGTATGCGAACTAGAACTTGGCAATCCAAAATACCAGGTTCCTAAATTCCAGATAATGGCACTAAACAACAGCGCAAAAACCATGGCTATACTATGATAAACGTCCTGATCGATGAGCATTTCGACGGGGAGCAAGTTAACAATCCCCATTGCCACGGCAATTCCACCAAAAAATACTCCAAGGAAATTACAAAAACCCGACCACATTACTGCGACGTTGGGTTTTAGCGAATTTGTGTAGATCACGGTAGCTACGGCGTTGGCCGTATCGTGAAAGCCATTAACAAATGCACATGCCGCTAAAATACTGAAAGCGAGGAGAATAAAGATGTCGGTTTCAAGACCAAACATAAAGAGCGTATAAGTTAATTAAATAATTTTCAGGTTATTGTGTCAGTCAATGTAGCCCGAATTTTCTACAATCTGTGTTAACAAATTTCACCGGCAAAACTACTGATTGTTTACCTATGTAATATTACCAAATTGTTAACAAAACATCACATAGGCCTAAATACTGTAGAAGCTATATCTTTTAAAATATTGATCTACAAAAACTTAAATCGCCTTCTCTTTATTTGCCAATTGACCACATGCAGCGTCTATATCCTTCCCACGACTTCTTCTCACATGTACCGACACACCCCGATCTTCTAAGAAAGCGGCAAATTTATCCAATTTATCGGCACCGGTATTCACAAAATCGGCTTCCGCAATCGGATTATATTCAATGATGTTAACCCGAGCAGGCACCCGCTTTGTAAACTCCCACAACTCTTTTGCATCCTGCAAAGTATCATTGAAATTATTGAAAACGATATACTCAAATGTAATTCGGTTTCCTGTTTTCTGATAGAAATAATTAAGCGCTTCGGCTAAGTTATCCAACGAGTTAGACTCATTGATAGGCATTATCTGGTTACGCTTTTCATCATTTGCTGCGTGCAACGATAGTGCCAATCTGAAACGGACTTCGTCATCGCCCAATTTCTTAATCATTTTAGCAATACCTGCCGTGGAAACCGTTATGCGGCGCGGAGACATGTTCAGCCCCTCTGGTGAAGTGATGTGCTCAATGGATTTGAGTACATTGGTATAATTTAGCAATGGCTCCCCCATACCCATATATACAATATTGGTAAGCGGCGCATTAAAACTTTCCTCTGCTTGTCGTGCAATGGCAACCACCTGATCATAAATTTCACCCGCTTCCAAATTTCGTTTCCGATCCATATAGCCCGTTGCACAAAACTTGCAGGTAAGCGAGCAACCTACTTGGCTACTCACACAGGCAGTCATACGATCAGTGGCAGGAATGAGCACCCCCTCTACCAAATTACCATCAAACAGACGAAAAGCCGATTTTACGGTACCGTCATTACTTTGCTGCTTCTTGGCCACTTCCATGGCGTGGATTACAAAATGCTCGTCGATGAGCTGACGTGTGCTGAGCGAAAGATTCGTCATTTCAGCAAATGAATTCGCCGATTTCTTCCAAATCCATTCATATATCTGCTTTGCACGAAAGGCCTTTTCGCCGTGTTCCGTCATCCAGCTTTTCAGCTGCTCCACGGTCATTTTTCTGATATCCTGTTTTTCTTGTAATCCAGTCATTATTTATAACTTATACCTGCAAAGGTATTGAAAATCAACTATTGTTACGTAGAACTTCTGTATGCCGCTGAAAGTTCAATCAAGAATTATGCCTCATCCAGATAATCCCTTTTCCATTCCTTAATAAGCTCGGTTCCTTTCGGCATCCATTGCAACCCCTTGGTGATCACTGTTGGTGCAACCGGAACAACAAATGGATATATATAAGTATCACTCGTACGTTGCTCGGGAATTTTAATGCCTATTAAGTTTAATAGCCAGAAAAAAACACTGATTCCAAATACCCAGGTAAACACACCCACGAATCCACCCGCAAACCGATCAAAAGTTCCTAAGATCGAATAGCGTAATGAACGCCGGATGGAATATCCGAACTGATTGAGAAAAAAAATAGTTGGAAAAAAAATCGCAGAAAACCCGATATATGGCAATATTTTCTTGGCCAGACTGTCACTAAAATAGGGCGTGAGGATTTCCATCCCCAACCCTAAAAATTTAAAACCGAGCACCATGGCTACCACCATACCGGCAATTCCGATAATTTCTATCAGTAATCCCTTTCGATAACCATGTAATGCTCCCCAAAGCAAAGGCAGAAGGATGAGAACATCCAATAACTTCATGCCAATAAACTCTTAACCAATGTAGATACAACTCGCCCGTCAGCTTGGCCGGCTAATTCTTTCGTAGCAACGCCCATCACCTTACCCATGTCCGAAGGTGCGCTTGCTCCTACTCTGGCAATAATTTCTTGCAACTTGGCTTTCACTTCGTCTTCACTCAATTGTTTTGGCAAAAATTCTTCAATGAACGAAAGTTCTGCTAGTTCAACTGCTAATAAATCTTCTCTGCCTTGTGCCCGATATATATCTGCCGACTCACGACGTTGTTTTGCAGCTTTTGTTAACAACTTAAGTTCATCGTCTGCAGACAGTTCTCCACCGGTGCCACCTGATTTGGTTTCTTCCAGCAAAATCAATGATTTAATAGCTCTTAAAGCACGTAATTTATCCGTTTCCTTAGCGCGCATTGCATCTTTGATGCCCGATTCCACCTGACTTTTAAGTGACATATATTTTATAATTAAATGAAACAATGAGTAATTTTTGAATAAGCGAATGTTAAATTTGCCTATTAGACCGCAAAGTTACAGGAATCACAGAAATTGTCATTCATACATTCTCTCATTAATCTTTAATCTTCATGACCCGTCTCAGCGTCAACATCAACAAAATTGCCACACTACGAAATTCCCGTGGGGGCGATAATCCCAATGTTCTTAAAGTTGCTTTGGACTGTGAACGATTTGGAGCACAAGGTATCACCGTTCACCCGCGCCCCGACGAACGTCATATCCGTTATCAGGACGTTTATGATCTGAGAGAACTCGTAACGACTGAATTTAATATTGAAGGAAATCCTTCGGAAAGAAAATTTATAGACCTGGTACTTGCTACGCAACCCGACCAGGTTACTCTGGTTCCCGACGCACTAGGGGCTATTACCTCCAACGCAGGTTGGGATACCATAAAATACCGCAGTGAATTAACCGAACTGATTCAGGAATTTAAGAAAGCAGCCATACGCGTATCTGTGTTTGTCGATCCCGATGAAGCCATGGTGGAAGGCGCTGCACTTTGCGGAGCTGATCGTGTGGAACTTTATACAGAACCTTACGCAGCGCATTATTTCGAAAACAGACAAAAAGCAGTGATTCCTTTTGTAAAAGCTGCGGAAAAGGCTCGTGAAATAGGATTGGGATTAAATGCAGGTCACGATTTGAGTTTGGACAACCTTCGCTTTTTGAAACAAAGTATTCCATGGATGGACGAGGTGTCCATCGGACATGCCCTGATCAGTGACGCCCTATACCTCGGGCTGGAAAATACGATACAAATGTATCTACGAGAATTAGCGATTTAACAAAACAACTCACGAGCTGCATGCACCGTGAGTGAGTTACCCTATTATTTCCCTCCAAAAGTTTGCGCTATTTTCATAGCTACACCCATATCTCCATCAATTTTAAGCTTGCCGGTCATATAGGCCATCATGGCATTCAGATCTCCATCGATCAATTTCAACGCATTTTTTGTTGATACATCAAAAACACAGTCCGCTTCGGCGTCGTCATTGGTAACCGTATTGGGAACAACCTTGGTGTTTATAAATATATTACCTTCCTCGGTTTTAAATTTAACGGTAGCATCCAGCCCACTGTCTGTTCCTAATATGTTAACAATACGGTCGGTAAGAGTTTGCAGGCTCATAAGTCCAGTTTTAATTTTATTTGTTTGAATTATCTTTTATACCTTCACCAACGCATCAATTGTAGATTCCGTACATAAGAAAATGACGATGCCCTTGGTGTTTCGCTGTAAAACTACAAATTTTGCGCCCTAATTGTCAAAAGACTATATTATATATGAGTGAACCCGTTAGCAGACCTACTTTTTTAACAATTCTTTGCTTCCTTACCTTCATGAGCTCAATCTCGGGCCTATGGAGCCAGTCGGAAAGACTCTGGAACCCCGGTATCATGGCCGACAAAACAAGAGAAACTTTTGAAATGGTACGCGATAATGTGGAAGCCCAAGCCAACGGTGCCGATACAAAAGCCATGGAAGCCATGTTTTCTGCTGTGATTGACTTCACAACGCCGGAAACCATCACCACCAGCGCCATCATCATGTTAATTTTTGAGTCCCTGTCACTTTATGGTGCATATCTCATGTACCACTTACAGAAAAAAGGATTTTTCCTATATCTTGGCGGTATTGCCGTTGCACTTTTTGCGCCAATCCTTCTTATAGGCGGCTGGCTGGGTTTCATTACCGCAGCGGCAAGTGTTTTTCTAAGCGTCTTTATGGCTATTTTTTATGCTGCAAATTTGAAATACATGCAGTAGAAAAGTATATATATAGCGCTTCAACCTAAATATTATTTTAACATTCAGGAATCTACGAATCAAAATTTCCTGATTAGATTCGTAAGCCCTTGCATTCCATGCGGAAAAGATTTTATTTTGCGCACTAATTTGAAAAGAGAAAATGGCTTTAATTAACAAAATCAGAGAGAAGTCCGGTATCGCGGTTACGGTAATTGCTATTAGCTTAATCTTCTTCATGGTAGGAGGTGATCTTCTGGGTCCCAATTCCATGCTTGGAGGTGGAAACAACCAGGTTGTGGGTGAAATAGCAGGTAAAGAGATCAACATCAAAGACTTCCAGAGTCGGGTAGATGGTTTCCGTCAAAATTACGAAGCTCAGTCGGGTCGCAGTTTAAGCGAAACAGAACTTGCTGGCTTACGCGATCAGGCATGGAATCAGTTCATTGTTGATATAGCTTATAAAAAACAATTTGACAAGCTTGGCCTTACCGTTACAGACGACGAGCTTGTTGATATGGTACAAGGAAATCACATCAGTCCTTCTATCATGCAGGCGTTTTCGGACCCAACAACAGGAAGTTTTGACAAAAACGCCGTTGTAAACTATTTGAAAAACCTTAAAACGCTTCCAATCGAACAACAAAAATCATGGGAGAATTTTGAGAACAGCCTTCGCGAAGAGCGTATACGTGGAAAGTATGAAAACTTGTTGAAGCTTTCTGCCTATACTCCAAAAGCACAGGCTGAAAAAGAATATATGGCGCAAAATACCAAGGCAACCCTTCGTTACCTATATGTGCCTTATTTCTCTATCGTAGATACTACCATTAAGGTTACTGATTCTGAACTGGAAACCTATTTGAGCGCACACCGTTCTGAATACAAAGGAACTGATACACGTTCAATCGAATACGTTACATTCCCGGTTCAACCAGCAAAAGACGATAGCGCTGCGCTATATTCTGAAATTAAAGAATTGGCTCGCGGACTTGCAACTGCACCAAGTGATTCAGCATTTGCAACCATGAACTCAGATATACAATTCCCGATCAACCGTTCATTGGCTAATATGTCAGATCAGTTGAAAGAAGCTGTAAAGACATTCGTACCAGGTGGTGTTTATGGTCCTTACCGTGAAGGAAACACATATTTCATCTACAAATATGGTGGAACAAAAGCGGATACCGTTTCATCTGCAAAAGCTAGCCACATTTTAATCCGTGCTGAAAACCAGTCCGACTCAGCGAAGGCTGCGGCTCGTACAAAAGCAGAAGGCTTGTTGGCTCAGATTCGTGCCGGTGCTAACTTCGAAGCCCTTGCTGCCACATCAAGCGCTGACCCAGGTTCTGCACAACGTGGTGGTGACATTGGTTATTTCCAAAACAACGGAGCTATGGTGAAGCCATTTGAAGAAGCTGTTTTCTCGGCATCGGCTCCTGGCTTGATAGGTAAAGTTGTAGAAAGCCAGTTTGGTTTCCACATCATTAAGGTAACTGCTCCAAAGTCTAACACGCTTTACCGTATTGCTACCATTGGTAAGACAATTGCTCCAAGCCAATCTACACGTGATGAGGCATACCGCAAAGCAGATGAATTTGCGAACTCAATCAAAACGAAAGAAGCTTTCGACGAGGCTGTGAAGAAAGATAAAGGATTGGTAATTGCGCATGCAAACCGTATTCCTGAAACTGCGACAAATGTAAATGCCATTCAGAATGGTCGCGAGATTGTTCGCTGGGCGTTCAAAGACGATACGAAAATCAATTCAGTTTCTTCTGTGTTCGAAACTGACGAACAGTATATCGTTGCTGTATTAACCGGCAAATCGGATCAGGATAACGTGAAAGTGGACGATTTCCGCGATGAGCTTACTACCAAAGTTCGCAACCAGAAAAAATCTGAACAAATTACTGCCAAGCTGAAAGGTGCAACCGGCGATTTGGAAGAAATTGCCAAGAAATACGGTGCTGGTGCTCTTGTTGAATCGGCAAATGATATATCGCTTGCAACAGGTTTCCTTAGCAGCGCAGGTTTTGACCCAATAGCTCTGGGTAAAGCATTCGGTTTGAAAGCTGGTCAGAAGTCAGGTGTGTTCACTGGCGAAAACGGTGTTTTCATCATGGAACAGATCAGTAAAACTGATGCTCCAAAAATTGCAGACTTTACACAGTACAAGACACAGCTTACCCAATCTTTGGAAAGCCGTATGTCTTACCTGGTGAACGAAGCCATTCGCGAAAACGCAAAAATAGAAGACCGTCGTGCGAAGTTCTTCTGAGAAAATTCGAGATAAATAAAATACAAAAAGAGGAGCAGAAATATTTCTGCTCCTCTTTTTTGATATAGACTGCAATTTTTTAAGAAAAAAGTGATAGTATTGTGTAATAAAATGTCAATGATACACTTATTGATATTACAGTAGTTTGGAAGTCAGTCGTGGAGCGATCTCAATAACCCTGATTTGTAAATTAAAATATATCCAAAACGATAAATAAACCGCAACAACAATGAGCATAGTACTTGGTGAACAAGAGTATTTTAAAGGAATAGGTAAAATAGCCTACGAAGGTCCTGAGTCTGACAATCCACTAGCGTACAGATGGTATGATGAAAATCGTGTTATCGCTGGAAAAACCATGAAGGAACACCTCCGTTTTGCCATTGCCTACTGGCATACTTTCTGTGGAAATGGTGGAGATCCTTTTGGTGGACAAACACTTTTTTATCCATGGGATGCAAAAGCTGATGTTATTGATCGCGCCAAGGACAAAGCAGATGCCGCTTTCGAATTAATTACCAAGCTAGGTGTACCCTACTACTGCTTTCACGACGTGGATGTTGTTGACTACGCTGATGACGTACGTACCAACGAAAAACGCATTGTAACGCTTACTGAATACCTAGCGCAAAAACAAAAGGAATCGGGTGTAAAATTGCTTTGGGGAACTGCCAACCTTTTTGGCCACCACCGCTATATGAATGGCGCCTCTACCAACCCTGATTTCGATGTGGTTGCGCATGCAGGTGCACAAATTAAAATGGCGCTTGATGCTACCATTGCTCTGGGTGGAGAGAATTACGTTTTCTGGGGAGGTCGCGAAGGCTATATGACTTTGCTCAACACCGATATGAAACGTGAGCAAGAACATTTCGCACAAATGCTGAAAATGTCTGTTGCCTATGCACGCGCTAATGGCTTTAAAGGTAAATTCTTTATCGAACCAAAACCTTGCGAGCCAACAAAACATCAGTATGACTATGATGCTGCAACGGTTATTGGATTCCTTCGTCAGCACGATTTGTTGGAAGACTTTGCATTGAACCTGGAAGTGAACCACGCTACATTGGCGGGCCACACGTTTGAGCACGAACTACAAGTTGCAGCGGATGCCGGTATTTTGGGATCTATTGACGCCAACCGTGGTGACTACCAAAATGGCTGGGATACCGATCAGTTCCCGAACGATATCGCTGAATGGACTAAGGCGCTTTTAGTGATTCTTAAAGCAGACGGTCTTAAAGGAGGTGGAATTAACTTCGATGCAAAACGTCGTCGTAACTCCACAGATGCGGCTGATGTATTCCATGCGCATATTGGTGGTATGGATGTAGTAGCTCGCGCGCTGGTGATCGCTGACAAGATTATCCAAAATGGCGAGTATGACAAAATCCGTACGGATCGTTATGCTAGTTTTGATGGTGGAAAAGGAGCGCAGTATGAAAAAGGACAGTTGAAACTGGAAGATCTGTTCAACCTGGCTGCAACCAACGGAGAGCCTGCAACCACTTCGGGAAGACAGGAGTACCTTGAAAACCTGGTAAACAGATTTATCTGATTCCAATGACAAAATATCCCTTTAAGGGAATACCACAAAAGGCTCTGGATTCTAATTCGGAGCCTTTTGTAGCATAAAGTGATACCTCCCCTATTTCTCTATATCCTGAGCAGACAATCGCTTCTACATGGGCGTTGACTATTCTTCTTCCCAGGACAATGGTACCTTTGATAGCCTTTCAGGAAGCTCTATTTCACCCTGATTCGTTCGCAACTGACCATTATATAATTGCTTTGGTTTCCCCTTTAATCGATCTATTGTATACTCAGTATAGTAGAACCTTATAATGCTGCTCCCATTGCGCTTTCCGTTACCGTTAAATGGATGGAGGCAACTCCTTTTTACCGTTTAATAATTTCTTTTAAAATTTCATACATATAACTCTATTGCAAAAGATTATATGTAAAGTTTTTACTACATTTGAAATAACTATATACGACAAAACTGTCACATAAATTACTATCACCCAACTCCTCTTTAAACTATGATTAATTTTTTCAACGTAAAGTCCACAGCTCCCCCAGGCTACCAACGATTATATATCTGGTAGTTCTTAAGTTTATTCTCAACGTTACCCTTCCTTAATCGATAACCTCATAGGTTATTACCTTACAGATACGGCATTCGACCAGATCTGTAATATCTCAACGTGTACTGTTACCCTTTCTGTTTCGGGAAGATTATTCCTAATCTCTCCGCTCAACGTTGCATACTGTTCTGAACAGGATATTAGATTATTTCATAAGTAGATTCATCTGACAATACCAGATGGGCTTATTATATCAGGGCCCTACCAAAGAAGTCATAATCTATTATTCTAAATATCAAGTCAAAACAGTTTCGTTAAGAATTTCACCCATGTCATTTTTAACCAAACCCCTCATGATGAAAGCAGATTTACCCATTGGCATTTTTTGGAGGCAAGTTCTCCAACACACTCTTTTTCAAGAGTATCTATCTCGTATAGGGGCAACTCTTTTTCTAAGATCTCTTCTTATATTGCTTACGATAGCTGGATCTATAACCCGTACACAAGCTCAAACTTGTAGTGACATCGACTTTTCAACATCTATTGTAATCGGTACTACACCTGCACCCAACACATGGTACACCGACCGTTATGCACCTGCTGGATTTGTGCAAGCCACTGCACCAGATGGAGTTACCAATACCTTAAAACATTCCATATCTGATCAGGATTGTCAAACTTGTCGTCCTAGCGGATTTCAAGTTCCGTTTTACAATACCCAGGGAAGAACTTTCCAGCTTCCGGCCGGTTCGCGAATAATTGAAACAAGATTGTTTATTCCCACCGGTTGGGCTGCCACCGGAAGACGGATGGCTGGTTTCTGGGGTACTGCGTATAATAACAATGGTAGCTTCACCAATGAATCATATCCAATCATAGAGTACGCCAGCGATGGTTCTGGTGCCAGGTTTCAAGGATATGAAAGTGGAGCCACAGGAGATGATTCGCCTTGGATTAATATGAATTTACCACAGGGCTTTACAGAGAATTCATGGGTCACTTTAAAAATTGAATTGCTAACTAATAAACAATATAAATATACCGTAACTGCCGCCAATGGCAATTTTGTTACGGCTACCACAACCACACATCAAGCCACTACCGATTATATAGGTAGTTATACACTGCAAGGATACAACACAGAAACCGGGGTAAGTTATGATATTTATTGGGATGACTTATTTACAAATACCAATGTAGGACTGGTTACGAATGTTAATACAGGAAAACAATTCTGTACGATTCAAGCTGCCATTGATGATGCTGCAACCTTGGATGGGCATACGATTAACGTGCCAGCCGGGGTGTACACTGAAACTGTAACCATAACTAAGGCATTGAAAATTAATGGTGCTCAGTATGGAATTGACCCCCGGCCAAGCAAAAGTACAACAAGGGCGACGCCATCCGAAGAAAGCATCATCTCAGTGGCAGGAACACAGAAAGCCGTAAATATCTCCCATAGTGATGTAGAATTTAACGGATTTACTGTCAAGCACAGTACTACCTCCGGCAATACTGATCTTGTTGAGTCGGCCGCTTCTGCAACGCCATGGGAAAACATTAAAATTGCCAACAACATTTTGACTTCCTCAAGAGATGAAGGCGTTCAGCTTCGTGCGACCAGTAACTCTATCATCGAAAAAAACTATATAACAAACACTGCAGGTGATGGAATTAACATGTCTGGGAGCCCTAGTGGCGTTGGAAACATCATTCAGGACAATGAAATTGTAGATGCTAAAAGTACAACCGGAGGTATATACCTATATGGAATTAAAGGTGTTACTGTTAGAAACAATTACATTCATGGCAACACGATAGGAATGACCGTAGGTGTAATAGATAATGCCATGGAATCCGTTCAGGACATAGAAATCCATCACAATAAAATTGTAGGAGCTTTTTTGAAACTGAGCATGACCAATGTTATCTCCATTGGCGGGACAGCAACTTCGAATGTTAATGTTCATAACAACTACATCGAAGAATTAGCGGGGACCGCTACTAATGTGGCATTGGTAAGAATTGCCAACAACGTAACCAATGTAAAGGTCAACAATAATTATTTCAAGAAGCAAAACGATCAACAATATTTGGTTCTCGGATTTGATGACGATAGCCGAATTCCTACCACCGTCATCGATGCATCTTGTAACTGGTACGGTAATGGCACTTTTGCAGGTATAACCGGCAGAATGAAAAATACCCCAGTTGCTTCATTCATTCCATATCTAACCTCCGGAACAAACACCCTCGCAGCCGACATACTCGGCTTTGAGCCGGAAGCAAATTTTTGTTCAGGACCTGTTTTCAATGTCCAGAAAGCTAAATATTATACAACTATAACCGCTGGAATTGCCGATGCCGACCCTACCAATACGTTAAAGTTAGGACCAGAAACTTTTTCAGAGAATGTGGTCATTAATAAACCTCTAACAATAATTGGTTCTTCCGCGGCAACTACCCAGTTAACTGGTTCATCCGGTTACGGTATTTATATCAATGCCGACAATGTTAGCATTCAAGATCTTACCGTAAATAATGCACCATTACAAGGTATATTAACAAACTGCGGTTCCGACAATATCACGCTCACCAACGTGGCCGTGACCAATAGCGGTAAAACGGGTTTCAATATCAATGGTGTTAACACGGCAGTACTGAACAACATCGTTGCCACAGGTAACAAAGGAAACGGGGTTTCGCTAACCGATAGTAAAAATATTACCATCAATGGATTAACCTCTTCCAACAATGCATTTACTCCGGGCGGATTTGGGGCTGGTATAGGCATTTTTTCTAACGGAGCTTGCGCCAGTACGGTAACCCCAGGAACAGAGAATGTACAAATTCTTGGAAGCATCAATATAGGAGAAAGTGTAGCCATCTATCAGCAGGGACAGACTATTAGCAATATTACCTATCCTGCTCAATATACTCACCAAGTTGGAGTTGGGGCAAATGAAAAGTATTATGCAACCTCCAAAGCAAATGCTTACTCAACGCTGGTAGGGCTTACCGGTGCCATGAACACCAAATATGTGCAAGAAATCGCCAGTGGTAATCTATATGTCAATGCTGACATGAGCATTCAAACTGCGATTAACCTCGCCGAAGCCACCTCGCCGGCGAAAACTGTTTTTGTAGAGGCCGGTACTTTTTCTGAAAAAGTATTGATCAATAAATCCCTTACTCTGGCAGGTGCCTCCACTGCAACTACTATACTGAATGGCGCCGTAGGCTATGGTATTTATGTTGATGCAGACAACGTAACGATTCAAGATCTTACTGTAAACAATTCCTCTTTACAAGGCTTGTTAACCAATTGTGGATCAGACAACCTCACCATCACCAATGTTGCAGTTACCAACAGCGGCAAAACCGGGTTTAACATCAATGGGGTTAACACGGCGGTGTTAAACAACATCGTTGCCACAGGAAACAAAGGAAATGGTGTTTCTATATCGGATAGTAAAAATGTCACTGTCAATGGCCTGACGTCATCTGGCAATGCATTTGCACCAGGAGGATTTGGGGCTGGTATCGGTATATTTTCCAACGGAGCTTGTGCCAGTATCGTAACCGCGGGCACCAGCAACGTAACCATACAGGGAACTATCAATATCAGTGAAAGTGTACAAGTATATCAGCAAGGTGAGGCCATCAGCAATGTGACCTATCCCCCAGCCTATACTTACCTTGTTGGTGTTGGCGCAAGCGAACGATATTACGCCACGTCCAAAGCAAACGCTTACTTGAGTGTTCCTGCGCTTACCGGTGCTACCGACACCAAATACGTAAAAGAAATCGCCAGTGGTAATTTGTTCGTGAATGCAGGCATGAGTATACAAGCCGCGATCAACGCAGCAGAAGCAACTTCGCCCGCCAAAACAGTATATGTAGAGGCCGGTACATATGGTGAAAGTGTTTTGGTGAATAAAACCATCAAATTACTAGGAGCTAAGGCAGGAATCGACCCTCGGGCCAGTAAAAATTCATCTCGTGTAACGCCTGCTGAGGAAAGTATCATTAGCTTACCAGGAGACCAAAAAGCTATTTCCATATCTAGCAGTGATGTTGTTCTTGACGGATTTACGGTTAATCACAACACAACATCAGGTGAAGCTGATCTCATTAGTACAACGGATGATAATATTGTGAAGAACAATTTGCTCATTACCAATAACATTATTCACTCGTCCACTGATGAAGGTATACAGATCCGGTATTTCAGCAATAGTACCATAGAGAAAAACTACATTACCAATGTAGCAGGAGATGGAATCAATATGTGCAAAAATCCTACAGGACAGAACCATATCGTCCAAAACAACGAGATCGCGGGTTCAGAAAGCCGCTTCGGATCCATTTACATGTATGGTATTAATGACGTAAAGGTCAGAAACAACTATATCCACGGCAATGGTCATGGTATATCAGTAGCTAGTAGAAATGCACAGGCTTCGGAAATATGTTCCAATATTGAAATTAGTTACAACACCATTTCCAATGTGGTAGCCAGTAGCGTATACTCCTTCACGGGCTTGTTGGTGGGCGGTACGGGTACGTCCAATGTAAACTTTCACCATAACTACGTAGAAGAATTAGCTGGAACGGCAAATTACCCTTCCATGGTACGTTTGCTGAATGATATGACCAACATCAAGATCAATAACAACGCCTTTATAAAAACGGCAAATCTGAGATACATTACCTTTGGAGACAACAACGGAGGCAATGCGCCAACGAGCTCTATAGACGCAAGATGTAACTGGTACGGGTCTAGCAATGTCAGCGATGTTACTGCACGCGTTTTCAACCCGGGAAGTCACAAGTTCAGTCCGTACCTCACTTCGGGCACCAATACACTTGCATCGGGTGGAACCGGCTTTGAACCAGAAGCTAATGCTTGCTCAGTTCCTTGTGACATAACCGTAACCAATACAACGATCAATATCAATCAAGTACTTTCGGGAAATACAGTTACCATTCCTGCCGGGGCACTTCAGTTTACCTCAGCATCAGGATATGATAGCTATAAATGGACAGCCTGCTCGGGTGGTACAGAAAGCTCTTGTAACGTAACCACCCCCGCTACCAGCAATACGTTGACCCGTACTTTCACTCAGATCGGATTGAAAGGGGTAAAACTGGAAAAAACCATTGGAGGAGACACGCAAACTTGCTACTTCGCTTTCTCGGTAATCCCATACATCACGACGTCGTCGCTAACAAGCTGCTCTATATTACTGAGAAAAAATGGTACGGGAGGGACTAACAAATGGTTTAAGAACAACACCGAGATTGTCGGTGCTACCAGCGATACCTATACCGCCACCGAAAATGGAACGTATACTTTAAAAGTGACCATTGGCACCGATGAGTTCGTTTCAGCTGCTTTTGAAGTTTCGACAATTGTTGGAGGTATATCGGTAAGCACCCAAGCACTAGCAAGCCAAACCATTTGTGAAAATGAAATTGCAACGCCATTGACCATCGCTACAACACCAAATGGCAACGCTTACCAGTGGTATAGCAATACCACCAATAGCGCAACAGGCGGAACGGCGATTACTTTGGCAACGGGCACTACCTTCGCCCCTCCAACAGGCATTGTGGGGACTATGTACTACTACGCCACAGCAACTTCGGACAATGGTTGCGTTGCAAAATCGAATGTATCCAAAGTTGTGGTAAATGCACCAAGTGGTATCGCCGCAGGAAATACAACCAGCTTGGTAACCATAAGCAGCACAGCACAAAATATTACAGCGAACTGCGCTTTGGTGGGGTCTTTGGTGAGCCCAAGCATTGCAACCTCCGCCACACCTACTGTTACAATTACCTCTGAAACAACGGTTCCTTCCGGTATTAAAAAATACATCATAACACCAACTGCCGGGGAAGCTTTTGCAGCAGACCTGGTTCTGTATTTCTCACAGGCTGATGTGGATGCGTTTAATGCGGTCTCAGAAGTGGATATTGCAACTAGCAGCACAGATGCCCAAGGTATTGTTAACTTACGAATTTTACATACCAGCACCACCGGTACCGAAACCATTGACCCTACAAAAATCATTTGGAACAGTACCGAGTCTCGCTGGGAAATCAGCTTTTCAGTAACCCATTTCAGTACTTTTGAATTGGCGGCACAATCGTCCTCTCTGCCGGTGACACTCACCTCTTTCAATGCTATGAGAGAGCAAAACGCAGCCATTCTGAAATGGACTACAACCTCTGAAACCAATAGTGATCATTTTGATATCCAACATAGCACCAATGGTAAAAATTGGTTCTCCCTTGGTATTGTTGCGGCGAAGGGTGATCGTGAAGGTTTGACTCCCTACCGTTTCGTCCATAGTAATCCAACCGTTGGTGAAAACATGTATCGCCTGAAAATGGTTGACCGCGATCATACGTTCACATATAGTACCATTTCAAGTGTTCGTTTGGATTCAAAAGAACAAATCACGCTATACCCGAACCCGGTTTCGGATCGTTTGGTGATCGACTCGCCACAATGGAGTCAGATAAATGGTATCAAGCTCCTCAACATGCAGGGGAATGCAGTATATAGCTCCAAGGGTGCAGCATTGCAAAATACCATTGATGTAAAATCGTTCACTGCCGGCACTTACCTGGTTGAAATTACTCACCAAAACGGGATAATTCAGACACAAAAAATTATCATCGTTCGATAATCATTTTAAGATTGATTCAGGTAATGACAAAACGGGCTGCCTCTCTTACGAAGCAGTCCGTTTTTTATACCCCTTCGCATGACTCAGTGATCTGCAACACCGGTCAATAGGCTAACCCAGCTATACCAACTCGGGTATATAATGCAGCCCATTGTAAACCGGAGCACACCTACACTCGACGGATATATACAAAAACAGGCTGCCGAAACGAATCAGCAGCCTGTGAATTACTTTCAGATTAATACTTAATAACCTGGTGTAGGCTTTAAATTGGTATTGTTTCTGAGTTCAGAAGACGGTATCGGGAAGAGTAATTCTCTTTCGCGTAAAACTGGTCCGTATGAGAATTTGTGACCTACGAAGTCGTCAAATTTCTTGGTAGTCACGTTAAATGCTTTGCGCAAACGCACCATATCGAACCAGGTAATGTTCTCGAAACACAATTCATGCCAACGTTCCTTCCAAACAGCCTCACGGAACTGATCCTTTGAAATACCTGCTAATGGGGTTAGTTGAGCTCTGTTTCTAATTGCATTAACCGCTGAGAACGCCTTCGCATTTGGTCCGCTTACTTCATTACTTGCTTCGGCATAAACCAAAAGTACATCGGCATAACGAATCAAAGACCAGTTCAAATCACTGTTCGCGCTCGTGTTTTGAGCAACGTTATCAAAATGCTTGTAAATGAAATAACCTCCTAAATCAACCTCTTTTGTACGGTCTTTTTCATTCGTGTATTTCGTATAGAAAAACTGTTTTTCCTTCGCACGCAAGTCACCTGCTTCATACGACTTCACAAAATCGGCAGTGGAGTATATCCCCCCTGTCTCATCCGAATACGCTGAAATGTTCTTGTTATAAGGAACAATTGCCACTTGCCAGTTAGAAGGCAAGATTTGCGTTTTGTACTGAATCATGAAGATATTCTCTTCTACATTCTTCTTAGCCGGATTATGCAGATCGTCATAAGTCGTAAACAACGTAAACTGTTTTGAATCAATCACCTCTTCCGCTTTTTTAGCAGCCAACTCATAGTGTGTGGCACCCTTTTGCAATGGATAGCCCGCCATGGTAAGATACACTTTTGCCAAAAGAGATTTTGCAGCGCCAAGTGTGGCTCTCCCCGACTTATCCGTCCAAGGTAAACCCGATTCCTCAGCCATTTTCAAATCCGCTATAATCTGATTGTATACATCCTCAGGGTTTGCCTGATTCGGTCTCAAATTCTCAGATTGTAAGTCAACGGGTTCGGTGATCAGTGGAATGTTACCAAACATTCTAACCAAGTTGAAATAGTAGAAAGCCCGTAAGAAATAGGCCTCACCCATTATTTTCTTGGCTTCTGTTGCATCTAAGCCAGGTATACCCGGTATTTTGGCAATAGACAAGTTAGCGGCCGCTACTCCTTTATAATATTGCCCCCAATAGGTTTGCCCATAGCTATTGTCTCCGGTATTTCTTAAATCTTTAACAAAATAGCTATTCACAGCCTGCCCCAAATCCGTTGCAGCTAAGCCCGTCGCAAACTCTGTCATCATCCAGGCGCCTCCGTTAAAGCCACTACCCATTGGATCGCGCAAGGGAGCATAAATAGCGTTCACCGAACTTCTTGCATGTGCAGGCAAGGTAAAGTAATTCTCTACTGTGAAGTTACTCGGGTCAGACTCCACCAGAAAGTCGGAGCAACCAGTGGCAACAAATACGCTCAACAGCGCAGACATGATGCCAAATTTTTTAGATATCCTTTTCATTTCTTTAAGTTCCAAAAATGTTATAAACCGATGTTTAAACCAACCATAAATACACGCGGACGTGGGTAGTCATATAGTCCCAATCCCTGATCAAACGCAGAACCCGAGTTTGATACTTCCGGATCATATCCTTTGTATTTCGTCAGCACAAAGAAATTTTGCACAGATCCATATACTCTCAGACGGCTTAGTTTCAATTTTGAGGTTATATCCGATCCGAAGTTATACGCCAACAATAGGTTTCTACCTCTGATGAACGATGCGTCTGTCACCTTGTGCGTATCGTTGTTGGTGGTATAATAAGCGTTAATAGGACGAACCTGTGCAACTGTGGATGATTGATTGGTCTCTGTCCAGGCATTCAAAACAGTAGCGTAGCTGTTGGCGATACCTTGTCTGTCTTCCGCAGAGTGAATACTTCTGTCAAGTACATCGTTGCCATACATATATTGTAAGTCAACTGTCAACGACCAGGCCTTATATTGGAATGTGTTCAAAAACGTTCCGAATCCATCAGGAATACCTCTACCAATGATCGTTCTGTCCAAATCGTTGATAGTTCCGTCGTTATTCAAATCCTTGTATTTTACATCACCTGGACGCATGTTATATTTTTTCGCTTGCTCAGCTTCTGCCGTTGACCATATTCCTTCATGAACCCGACCAAAGAAAGAACCAACGGGCTCACCCACACGAACAACGGTGTTACCAGGGAAAATATCGCTACCACCTGAAAGTGCCAATACCTTGTTTTTATTGACAGAAATATTAAAAGTGGTGCTCCAAGAGAAGTTATCCGTTTTAATGTTGGTAGAATTCACGGCAAACTCAATCCCTTTGTTCTCCATGCTACCCACGTTGGTATATATACTACCGTATCCGCTGCTCAAAGGCAATGGAGCATCCAGAAGCATATCGTTCACTTTTCTGCGGTATAGGTCCAGTTCGAAGTTCAAACGGTTTGAGAATAATCCCAATTCAACGCCAAAATCAACCTGTTGTGTTTTTTCCCAACGCAAGTTGGCATTCGACATACGACTTAAACCGATACCAATATTACGTTCTCCGTTAAAGATTACATCATAGCTACTCATACCCGCCAAGGCGCGGTACGCAGGAATTTCTGAGTTACCCGTTGCACCATAGCTCGCTCTCACTTTCAAATTCGAAACCGAAGGGATATCCTTCATAAATTCCTCTTCCGTTACTCTCCACGCAAGGGCTGCTGATGGGAAGAACGCATATCTGTTCTGATCTCCAAACTTGGACGAACCATCGACACGGCCCGTAAAGGTTACCAGATATTTATTCATCAAACTATAATTCAACCTGGCAAAATACGAGTTCAGCCCATATGCCGAGTTTCCTGAGCTAGGTGCCAATGCCGTTGCTCCTGCCCCCAGGTTGTTGTATTGAAAATAAGTATCTGTAAAGTTCTGGCTTCTCGCTTGATTGTCGAAACGGTCTACGTGCTGCCACGACAAACCGGC
Source organism: uncultured Dyadobacter sp. (assembly GCA_937880795.1). Taxonomy (GTDB): domain Bacteria; phylum Bacteroidota; class Bacteroidia; order Cytophagales; family Spirosomataceae; genus Dyadobacter. The sequence goes on from CALGRQ010000105.1 coordinate 26,530, forward strand.
CATTGCATTGATCGAGTGAATTTTGCCGAAATCCTTAAAGTAGGTCAGGTAGTTTTCAAACTGCCAGGAATTAAATCTTCTGTTGATCACAGAGGCATCACCTTTATCGGAAATATATTGAAGACCTGCCGCCGCAAAATAATCTTCACGCTGGTTAATCACGTTGGTTCCGACGGTAGATTTCAGTTCCAATCCATCTGCCAATTTAATGTTCGCATACATATTACCCAGCATGGTTTGTGTTCTCAGGTACGACAAGCGCTCCTTACCCACTCTAATTGGCGTATCGCCACCTTCCATACCTGGGTAGTCGCGGTTACTGGCCCAGCTACCGTCAGGATATTTCACAGGTACGATAGGCAAAGCCTCAAGAACCTGACGCATAGTGGTAATACCACCACCGCCCAACTGGTCGATTTGTTTTTCATTTTGATCCGTATATCCCAACGAACCGCCTACTTTCAGCCAGCTTTTGATCTGTGAGTCAAAAACGAAACGTCCTGAAAATCTTTTTTGCCAGGACTCCTTAACAATACCATTTTCGTTACGATAATTCGCGAAAGCACCGTAGCTACCTTTTTCGTTTCCACCCGTAAAACCCAACTGGTGATTTTGTGTCAGCGCTTTTTGGAATGCTTCCTTCTGCCAATCCGTATCGTATAGAGGATTTCCGTTAGAATCAAATAGTAATGGGTTGGTACGCTTTGTTTTAGGATCTGTATATTTTGTACCCGTTGCCCAACCTACCGGATCATATTTAGCTGCGTTCGCATATGCCAATTCTTCTACCGCCAGGAACTCCTTCGCGTTCAATACATCCAACTTCTTTGGAGCGACACCTACGCTGAAATCTGTATCATACGTAACCCGGCCTTCTCCTGCAACTCCACGTTTCGTGGTAACCAAAATTACTCCATTCGCACCGCGGGCTCCATATATGGCCGTTGAAGATGCGTCTTTGAGTACTTCAATGGATGCAATGTCATTTGGGTTTAGGTAATCGATTGGCGTACTACCGTTAGCAAGGTCCACAGTATTCAAAATAACACCATCAATCACGTACAATGGGTTATTGGAAACACTAATTGAGCTCGCTCCGCGAATACGGATGTTTGCTCTACCACCCGGACGGCCCGAGTTAGAGGATACGTTCACCCCTGTAATACGCCCGGAAAGCCCTTGGTTTAACGAAGAAGCCGGTCTTTCTTGCAAAACTTCTGCTTTCACGGTTCCTACGGCACCGGTTAAGTCAGATTTTTTTACCGTACCGTATCCCACCACAACTACTTCCGCCAGCGCGTTTTCATCAGGTGCCATACTTAGCTTGATATTTGTTTGGTTACCTACAACCACCTCCTTTGAAACATAACCAACAAAACTGAATACCAGCGTAGCGCCATTTAGTTGGTCATCAGGTATATCCAGTTTAAAATCACCTTCAATACCTGTGGAGGTACCACGTTGTGTTCCTTTCAGCAAAACGCTCACCCCAGGCAGGGCCGCACCCGTCTCGTCTGTCACCACACCGGTAATCGACTTTTCCACTTGTGCATTCATCGAAGAAATCATGGCAAGATCTGCCGCGTTCATCAGCATAGCCGATTCCTTGGCTTTCCCGGCATCTGATTTATTTTCCCGATTATCGACAATGACGTAAGTACTTTTCCTGGTCTTTTTGTATTTCAAACCACTGTTTTTCAACACCACATCCAGATTTTTTTCAATCGGCTGCGCCAGATTTAGCGCATTGGACGATATATTCAAAGCGCCTACCAGTCGGTCTTCGAATACGATCTCAACACCATAGTGCTTTTGAATATCCAAAAGAACGTTTTTCAGCTTTGTCTCCTGCCTCTCTGCCGGCCTCCACTTGCCAGACACCGATGTAAAGGCTAATGGCTGCGCATCAGCCAAAGGAGAGCCTTGAGCCATCACTACCAGCCCCATGGCAAGCCATTGTTTTGCAGATAACTTTAATTGCATAAATAAAAGGTTTAAAATAGTTTAATTGGCACTTAAAAGAATTGAATCACTGGTAGCGCTCATTTTAAGATTGAGCACTTCGGAAATTGTTTTTAAAAGTTCGTCGGCGTTTTGGGTTTTGAAGTTTCCAGAAATGGTTCTTAACCCCGTTTCCTGATCTGCGATGGCTACGTGAACACCAAAATTTTCCTCAATTGTCGCGGCTATATCTACCACGGAGGTATCGTCAAAAACAAAACGTTGTTCTTTCCAGGCAGAGAATGCTTTTATATCCTGATTTTTAGCCACTTTAACTTGACCTTTGGGATCTAGAACAGCCAAGTCTCCCGGTTCCATCATTACTTCCCGCCGCGCGCTTTGCCCATCGTAGTCAATCCGTACGCTTCCGCTGGTGAGCGCCACTTTGGTTCCTCTTGGACGCGCAAATACCGAGAATTGCGTCCCCAAAACTTCAACTTGAAAGGCTTCGGAAGTTTTTACCACAAATCGTTTGTTATCCGCCGTATGGCTCACGGTAAACTCACCTTCTCCCGCCAGTTTAACCTCTCGTACATCCCCGCTAAAACCCAGCCTTGGGATACTCAGTGAGGAATTAGCATTCAGTGTAACCTTGCTACCGTCTTCTAGGAATATATCTGTGGTTTGCCCAAAATCTGTGGTATACGTTTTATAAATGATGGAGTCCCGATACCACCACCCTGCGCTAACAACCAGCAGCACCGATGCTGCCGCAAATAGTATACGATTCAAGGAATACCGCTGCTTAAACTCAGGAGCCAATCCTACCGGATTGATAGAATCCGTATTAAAATCCTCTGCATTTTGTATCCGATCTAATAAGTTTTCTATGGCCTTTTTTTGATCGGGCTCAAACTGCGGACTCTGCATTTCGTACTCCAGGAGCCAATCGTAGAACGTTTCACTATTTTTAACTTCCGATATCCATTCGTCAACCCGTTGTTTTTCCAATGGATTGGCCCTTCCAGACAAATACTCAAAGAGCGTATATTTCGATATGGGTGTTTTCATTTCAATATCTTCAATTTGATAAAGCTCATCCGTAGATTACACTTTTTAGTATAGCGTTTGAAGAGATGCCCATAGACCTGCCGCAAAGGATATCATCCATTCTCCTTTGAGCGCTGAGCGTAGTTGTTTTAATGCTTTGGAGACGTGTACTTCTACCGTTTTGGGAGATATTTGTAATTCAAGAGCGATTTCTTGATACTTCTTATTTTCAAAACGACTCATAATAAATACCCGCTGACACTGTGATGGTAGTTTTCCGATCACATCACTTACTTTGAGAAATAGATTGTTGTAGTGCGCTTCGGCATCTGGCTGGGGATTGCTGGTACTAATCGTCGTTTCCATCGTTGATTCCAGCACGTCCGTTCGTCCAAACTCTCTGCGCATATAGGTATAGCATTCGTTTCTCACCGATCTGAAAAGATAGCTGTGGTAAGAACTCGTGATGTTTTCATAAGCTTTGGTACGGTAAAACTGGAAAAATACCTCGCTCACCAGGTCTTCGGCCACTTGCTTGGAATACACAAAACGTACCGCATGACTACAAAGCGGTTTGTAAAACCTACGAAACAGTAGCTCCAATCCCTTGCTCGGGTCTTCCTCAAAAGCCACTTTCAGAAACAGCACAGAATCTATCTCCTTAGACTTCGGAACCCCTTCATCCACATGGATATGGAAAGGCAAAACCGTCTTGGGTTGTTTATTGTACAAAGGATTTTGCATCACGTCTTTTCTTTTGTAATAATGAAAAGACTTTTTTGGATTAAACTCCCCTTATCCTTGTTAAGAAAAAATAAAAACTTTTTTTATTTATATAATTTTTTAAAAATGTAAATCAGGCCCAAAGTCCCACGAGAACCATATTCAGAACCGACCAAAAATCTCCAAAATGACAGGAAGTATCGGCCCAAAAATGGACCAATTTTTCTTTTAATCGATGGGGTAAAACATTGGAAAGCCCTATCAAAAAGACGGAAGTGTCTTAAAGACTTTCAGTGGAATGGAAAATATAAAAGCTCCGTAAGCACCCTCCGACAACCGGACAAAGGCACCTATGGAGCTTTTTTTAGAAGACTATAAAATTATTACAAGTTCTTAGCTTTCATTTGCTTAACCGCGTAGTCTGCCGCGCGAGCTGACAACGCCATGTAAGTAAGAGATGGATTCTGAGTTGATGTAGAAGTCATACAGGCTCCATCGGTTACGAATACGTTTTTGGCAGCATGCAGCTGATTCCATTTATTGAGTATCGAAGTCTTAGGATCTTTCCCCATCCGTACGCCACCCATTTCATGAATGTCATTCCCCGGATTTCGTCCATTGTCATTGGTTCGGATATTTTTAACACCCGCCTTTTCAAACATCTCACTCACCTGTGCCATATAATCCTTGATCATCTTCTCATCGTTGTCATCATATGCCACCGATATGCGTAGCTGAGGCATACCAAAAGGATCTTTCAGATTTTTATCCAGCGCCACAAAGTTACTTTCCTTCGGGATGGTTTCACCCATCATGTGCGAGCCTATACCCCAGTTACCATATTTTGTTTGGAATAAGCTAGATTTTAAGTCTTCACCTAGTCCGTTTCGATCCGAATACGTTTGCCGATGTGCACTTAAACCAGCCGCATAACCTCTGAGGAAATCCGTTTCTTGCTTATATACGTTTCGGAAACGAGGAATATAGCCTCCATTCGGGCGTCGGCCGTCGGTGGTAGAATCCAGGAAGCCTTCGTATTCACCCGAAACCGTTGCGCGGTAGTTGTGAAAAGCGATGTATTTCCCAAGCAAGCCGTTGTCATTACCCAATCCGTTGGGGAAACGCGAGGAGACTGAATTCAACAAAATGAGATTGGTATTCAGCGCGGCGGCATTCACGAAAATAATATTCGCGTAAAACTCCATCATTTCCTTGGTGTTTGCGTCAATCACCCGTACACCAGTAACCTTTTGTTGCTTGTCATCATAAATGACAGAGTGTACCACAGAGTGCGGGCGCAATGTAAGATTACCGGTTTTCATGGCCCAAGGCATGGTAGATGCATTGCTGCTGAAATATCCGCCAAACGGACACCCTCTTTCACAGATTACCCGATGCTGGCACTTCGCACGCCCCTGATCCAGATGTATTTGTTTGGGTTCGGTAATATGTGCCGCACGGCCTATAATAATGTGTCGATCCTTATAATTTTTAGCCACCTGCTCTTTAAAATATTTTTCCATGCAGTTGAGCTCATGCGGAGGCAAAAACTCACCATCGGGCAAAGAATCCAGTCCATCTTTATTACCGGTAATGCCAGCAAACTTTTCCACATGGCTATACCAGGGCGCTATATCGTTGTATCCGATGGGCCATTCCACCGCAAACTTATCCCGTGCCGGTCCTTCAAAGTCAAATTTACTCCAGCGTTGTGTCTGTCTTGCCCAAAGCAAAGACTTACCTCCTACCTGGTATCCCCGAATCCAGTCGAAAGGACGACCATCGTCCATGATGTATGGATGCTCGTTGTCCTTCACAAAAAAGTGTTGAGACGATTCCTTGAAATTGTAGCAACGACTCACAATTGGATTGGCATCCGTAATTTCCTTGGGCAAGCGATCCCGGTGTTCGAATTCCCAGGGCATCATGTTGGTAGTGGGATAATCCTTGATGTGCTGCACATCCCGCCCTCGCTCAAGAACCAGGGTTTTAAGTCCCTTTTCTGTTAATTCCTTAGCAGACCAACCGCCACTAATACCCGAACCAATAACAATGGCATCGTAGGTACGGGCTTTTTTACTGTCTATATTAAAGTTCGCCATGATATTTTTAGGAAGAATTGCAGGAGATATTCGAATAGCGATCTTAACGATAAGATGCCTTTTGTTACGCTATACCTCCGTTTATTTGTTAATGAAAGCTAAGCAGAAAAGCAGTGTAACAAAGTAGCTTTTCTCCAACTTTGTTACACTGCTAATCACTATTTTTTCACAGGTACACATCCATGATAGCGCGCAGGAACCATCTCGTAATGTGTGATATTGGTCATCACATACTCGGAGTTCATATACCCCTGAATAGTCAGGTTTTTTACCAAGGATAGGAATGCCTTCTGTTCAGCGTCCCCGTTTTTCTCAATATCTTGTAATAGTTTCAACTTTTGTTCCTTGGATACCTCCGCAAAGCCTTGACCGATGGTCTTTACGCTTTTCGCATTGAGGGCATCGATACCGTCGGACAAGGTTGCTTGTGACTTTTTATCATAGCAATCTTTCACCATTTTTTGAACAAAATTGGCTACGCCCAATTCACCGGCACCGGGTGTATCAGTTTTCGGGATAATACTTTCCACAACCGCATTGAGCACCAAAGACTGATCGGCGACCAGCAGCTTCCCAGCCCCGATGGACTGTTGGTTCCAACCCGATGCCCAGGCCGGTAAAACGGCCATGGCTCCCATGGCTGCCGCCATATTTTTAAGCGCTACACGTCTTTCCATTATCTGTTAAATTATGAACTTTTGATACATTAATTTACTGCATGCAAACCAAATAGACCGCGTGTCCCTCTATTCTTCCAAAAAGTCTAAATCTCTTCCGTGAGTTTCCGGAATGGTTTGTATACAATAAAGACCAATCGCAAAACAAATTACTCCTACCAGCATACCGGCACTGATCACCGAACCCATATCTTTAAATAAAGCATACAGGGTGGTCATACCAACCACGGTACCACGCACCATGTTCGGTACGGTTGTAGCCGCAGTTGCCCGTAGATTAGTACCAAATTGCTCGGCGCCAATGGTAACAAACATCGCCCAGTAGCCAATTCCAAAGCCCAATAGTACCAACACCATATACAAAGTTGACGCCTTGTCTATTCCTGTATAAAAATATACACCTGTGAAAACCAGGGTAAAAAGCATCATATAGAAAACGGCCTTTTTACGAGAGCTTAGCCAATGGCTCAGGAATCCACTGCAAAAGTCACCTATCGACAAGCCCACATAACACCACATGATGGATAGTCCGGGCTTCACACCCTCTTCAATGCCCAATGCAGCTCCAAATTCATTACTAAATGTGGCCAGGATACCAATTACAAACCAGGTTGGTAAGCCAATGCCTATACATTTAAGATAACGCTGAAGACGATCTTTGTTGGTAAAGAGTGAGAAAAAATTCCCTTTTTCAATATGTTTCTGTTCTTTAAGGTCTTTAAAAATACCTGATTCAAAAACACCGATACGCAGTAAAAGCAGCGATATACCCAAGCCTCCGCCGATAAAATAAGCATAACGCCAGTCGAACAATTCTACTGTAAAATAAGCAACAATTGCCCCCAACAAGCCTATACCCGCTACCAACGAAGTACCGATGGCACGTAATTGTTTAGGCAGAATTTCTGACACCAGG
>CALGRQ010000106.1 GCA_937880795.1 uncultured Dyadobacter sp.
ATGCCAGTGGTAACAGAAGTGATAAAGGTATGGTGGCGATTTTAAGCGGATATCCCGCTCAACCGACTACTTCTATTATCAAGGTTCCTACAAAGACCATCTCGTTGCCGTCGGTTCCGAAAACGTTTCAAGAAAACAAATACAGTACCTCATTTTACTACGGTGGAGAAACGGAGTTTGCCAATATGAAGTCCTACTTCTTGCAACAAGGGTTTGATAAAATAATCGACAAGAATTCTTTTTCTGGTGACGATATGAACTCCAAGTGGGGCGCACATGATCATATTGTTTTAAATAAGTTATTAACAGATTTAGATACCCAGAAGCAACCGTTTTTCACGACGCTGTTTACATTAAGTAGTCACGAACCTTTTGAAGTTCCTGTTAAATCAGTAATTGAAGGAAATACACCTGAACGTTTGTTTCTGAACTCTTTACATTATAGTGATGCTTCTATTGGAAATTTTATCAAGGAGGCTAAAACCAAACCTTGGTGGAACAATACTTTGGTTGTTATACTGGCCGATCACGGGCATCCAATGCCTGAAACTAAAAAAGGAAAACGGAGCGAATTTCATATACCCATGCTTTGGCTGGGTGGTGTTGTCAAACAAAAAGGAATACGAATAGATACGCTTGCTTCGCAGACCGATCTTGCGGCAACGCTCCTAACCCAGTTGAAATTTCCTTCAAAATCCTTTGTATGGAGTAATGATATTTTTAAGCAAAACAGAATACCATTTGCCTATTTTGCCTTTAATAATGGCTTTGGTTTTGTGAAAAAGGACGGGTTTGTTGTGCGTGACAACATTGGTGGCAATGTTACCGAAAAAGAAGGTTCGGAAGTTAACAAGGCTCTGGATCAGGGAAAAGCATATCTGCAAGCGTCTTTTGGTGATTATTTGGCGCGTTGAGCACAAATGGGTAATTTTGTGCGATTTTAATTTATTATGAAAAAAGTTGCTTTCTATACATTAGGCTGTAAGTTAAATTACTCTGAGAGCTCTTCCATCGGACGTATGTTCGTGGATAAGGGTTATTCTAAAGTAGAGTTTAACGAAACACCGGATATTTTTATTATTAACACGTGCTCGGTGACGGAAAATGCCGACAAAAAGTGTCGTAAAATTGTGCGTGAGGCACAAAAGATTAATCCGGATGGTTATGTAGCCATTATTGGATGTTACGCACAATTAAAACCGAAAGAAATTTCGGAAATTCCGGGGGTGGATGCTGTGCTTGGGGCAGCAGAAAAATTCAGACTTGTGGAATTAATCGATACGTTTGAAAAAGAGCCTGGAAACCATCCTGCTCAAATCCTGGCTTCTCACATCGACGACGCGGTAGACTATCATACCTCGTACTCACTCAACGACCGCACTCGAACTTTTTTAAAGGTACAGGATGGTTGTGATTACCCCTGTGCCTATTGTACGATCCCACTTGCCAGAGGTAAAAGCCGCTCAGATACCATAGCCAACGTAATTGCCGCCGCTCAGGATGTGGCTGCGAGGGGTGTTAAAGAAATCGTATTGACTGGTGTTAATATAGGGGATTTTGGACTTCAGGGTGGAGAAAGAAAAGAGACCTTTTTACAATTAATTCAGGCACTGGATGAGGTTGAAGGGATATCTCGTTTTAGAATTTCATCCATAGAGCCGAATTTGCTTACCGACGAAATCATTTCCTTTGTAGCACAGTCAAAAAGGTTTGTTCCTCATTTTCATATACCCCTGCAGTCTGGTTCTAACAAAACATTGAGCTTGATGCGCAGAAGATATAAGAGAGAATTATACGCAGAACGTGTAGCAAAGATAAAATCCTTAATGCCTGATTGCTGTATAGGTGTGGATGTCATAGTGGGGCACCCTGGTGAAACCCAGGAACTCTTTTTAGAAAGTTACCAGTTTCTGAATGAACTTGATATATCCTACCTGCATGTTTTTACATATTCAGAAAGGGAAAATACAACGGCACTAGAAATTAAGCCTGTCGTGTCAAAATCAGATCGGGCAGATAGGTCTAAGATGCTTCATATACTGTCTGAAAAGAAAAAGCGCTACTTCTACGAGCAGCAGCTTGGAAAAGAGGGAACTGTACTTTTTGAGGATGAAGTGCAAAATGGGCAAATGCTGGGCTTCACCGAAAACTATGTCCGTGTGGCGGTTAAGTATGATCCTTTGCTGATTAATGAAACCAAAAAAGTGCGTTACGACCATTTGAACACTGAAGGCTTAATGGAGGTAACTGAGTTGGATGAAGAGATATTGGTTCATTCCTAGTTTTACAATTCATTTCTACATATTGCATAACATAAAAAACCCCGGAAATTCCGGGGTTTTTTGATGAAGAAATATCCAAATCGTTTAGTTAGGCTTCTACCAGGAATTCGTCGTGCTGACTGATGTCCAATCCAACTTTCTCGTCTTGTTCTGAAACGCGAAGTGGAAGAATCAAATCTGTTATTTTAAGAAGGGCAAAGGAACCCACGAAAGCAAAGATAGAAACACCAATTAGGGCAATTACATGCTTTGTAAACAGGGCAGTTTCTCCAAATGCCAACCCCTGTTCAGTGACAGCCGGGTTAATAGCGCTGGTTGCAAATACACCGGTTAGTAGCATACCTACCATACCGCCAACACCATGACATGGGAAAACATCCAAAGTATCATCCAGTGCAGAGCGAGTACGCAGGTGCGCTATATAGTTGCTGATTACGGAAGCAATTGTTCCAATGAAAATAGACGCAGGTACGGTTACAAAACCAGCTGCTGGCGTGATGGCCACCAAGCCAACCACTGCACCTATACAGAAACCGAGTGCAGAAACTTTTTTACCTTTTGCTGCGTCAAACAATACCCAGGCTAAACCTGCTGCACCTGCTGCGGTGTTTGTAGTGGCGAAAGCTGATACAGCAAGAGGTGTTGCAGATAATGCAGAACCTGCATTAAAGCCGAACCATCCGAACCATAATAAACCAGTTCCTAAAAGTACAAATGGAATATTTGCAGGAGGAAGTACGTGATCTTCAAGTAATGATTTACGACGTTTCAAGTAAAGTGCACCGGCCAGAGCAGCCCATCCGGCGGACATATGAACCACTGTGCCTCCTGCAAAGTCAAGAACCCCCATTTTGAAAAGAATACCTTCTGAATGCCAGGTCATGTGGGCAAGTGGAGAGTATATAAAGATGCAGAATAAGATAATGAAGAGCACGTACGAGCGGAAGTTTACACGTTCTGCCATGGATCCTGTTACTAAGGCAGGTGTAATTACAGCAAATTTTAACTGAAACATCGCGAACAGTGCAAAGGGAATGGTTCCAAAAACTGGTCCGTCTAGCACGCCTTTAAACATGAAGTGCGTAAATGGATTTCCTACAAACCCACCCATGTCTTCTCCAAATGCCAAGCTAAAACCGAACACCACCCATATTACACTCACTACACCCATTGCGATAAAGCTTTGGAGCATGGTTGAAATTACATTTTTAGTGTTGACCATCCCTCCGTAAAAATAGGCCAACCCGGGAGTCATCAGTAATACAAGGGCAGAGGCAACGAGTAACCAGGCAGTATCACCTTTATCAAGTCCCTCTGTTACAATTTGTGTAGGCGTGTTAGGGATGAATGCGCCCAAAATGCTGATTGTCAGCAGGATGATTAGCGGAATGTAACTTTTCTTTTCCATTTTAAAGATGTTTTTGAATGTTTATGATTGAAAGAAGGTAGGTATGTTTAAAATTTGTATATAAATGCCAATCCTACGGTTGTCTGGCTGTTTTTGCTCCAATTGCCTTTTGAATCTTGGAATTGCTCCGATTTGCCGTTGCCAAGTTTGGGATACACGTCCATTCTAAATTCTGGTTTTACAAGAAGATGGCCATCAGCAAGATTGATGTTTCCTGTTAAGGTGATCGAGTTAACGCTTGTTCCTACGCCATCTCCTTCGGGACCATCGGGTTTTGCCAAGAGTCCTCTAACTCCGTTGTCGTTATTGAAGTTTTCGTACCGTAAACCCAATCCAAAATTGTCGGTAATGGAAGTGTTTGCATAAACGGCCACCCCACCCCAGGATTCCGATTTACTGGGTCCACCGGCTCCTTGAAAATCGCCTTTTTGAGCTCCGTATGAAGCATTTAGTCCAAGTAGAAATTTTTCGGTGATCTGATAACTGGTGGCAACATCAAACATGGTATAGGATGCGCCAGGTGTGTTTCCGCTTTCTTCGTCAGGACTTGCTTCGTTGCTATTGATGAAATTGAAGTATACATTCCAGTTTTCAACGGGTGATATATATAACTGGCTGATAATTCCTTTCTTTCTATTGTTATCCTCAATACCGTCTACGTTGTTAACCACACCAGCCATTAGGGATACGCGATCCGAGAATGCATACGTAGCTTTTAACCCCGTATGATAAAATGGTCCGTTGTTGAATTGGTTAGATAGCGAGTAATTGAAATTTGCAGGTGCGTCTATAACCTCATAGCCAATATGCGTGCCAAACTGACCAGCAGTCATAGAGAATTTGTCGGTAAACTTATAGGTGAAGTACGCTTGTTTGATGGCGAGCGCAGTACTGAAAACTGCATTGCCATAGTTGCCCATGTTGGCATTGGGACCAAAAGCTAAATCGACAACCGCTTCCGACTTTCTGTTGCTATAAGCAGCACGGGTTTGTACAAGTCCTAGTGAGAATTGTCCTGATCGTGTGTCAAACACGCGGGCTGTGCCGGCTGCTCCCCCATTACTGCGAGACTTTGGTTTATTAAAGTTGGCAGAATAATATGAATCTAAATAACCCGAAAAAGCAAATGCGCCTTTGGTTTGCTCATCCTCTTTGATTTCAGCCACCGTTGTAGCCGAATCGGCTTTCACTTTTGGAGCATCATTTGACTTCGTAAAACCCAAATTTGGAAGAATTAGAGATAATACTGTACAGTAGATGATTTTCATAATAATATTCTGTTTAGGTTGAATTTCTTATCGGGCCGTTATTGTGATTCAAATATTGTATTTTAAATATATTAATCAAATAATAAGGTGAAAAAATATCCAAAAAAGTACAAAAATCATTCTTTTGTTATCTTTTATATATGTTTTAATACATAAATGTGCTTAATCATTGAAAAATATATTATTACTTATATTCTGTAAAAGATTAAAAATGCAGAATATAATTTTATTCAAAATGATTTTTGGAGGCATCTTAATGTGTATAAATTGCAATTTTTTGAAGCGATTGGGCACAAAAAAAGCCCCGCAGTAGCGGGGCTCTAAAATTTTCTTGGGTATAGGCTGCTTATTCTCCGTGCATCCAGGCCTTCTTAGCCAAAAGTGTTTCTTCCTCTTCCTCATTCTCAGGGTCTGGTACACAGCAATCCACAGGGCAAACAGCCGCACATTGTGGTTCTTCATGAAAACCAACACATTCGGTACATTTGTCTGTTACTATATAATAGAATTCATCTGAAACCGGAGATTGTTTTTCTTTGCCACTAACGACAGTGCCATCGCCAAAATCTACTTCTTCTAAACTTGTGCCATCTCCCCAGGTCCATTCTACGCCTCCTTCATAAATAGCCGTGTTGGGGCACTCTGGCTCGCACGCCCCGCAATTTATGCATTCATCGGTTATCATTATAGCCATAGTCGCCGGATTGTTTATATTTGTTCTTATTTTCTTGCTTATACTGAAACAAATATAATTATTTAAAGTTTCACAACAATCAGAAAATTAAAAAGCTTATTTCCTATTATACTATTTATAGTTCTGCTAGAATGATATCAAGAAATCAAAGAATAAATGCTTTCACTAAACTAGGCCAGTACATCATCAACAACCTTCAGGAGGAAGAAATAGAGGAATGGATAGCGGATGCAAATAGTAAGAACAATTGGTTTACCGTGCAAAATGTGCACAACTCTCTTCTGGCGATTGCTACGCAATATTTAAATGCAGATTCCTTGCGGCAATGGGCAACGGAATACTCAGAGCCACAGAACATAAAAAAGGTAGGTGTAGTGATGGCAGGAAATATTCCGGCAGTAGGTTTTCATGACGCGCTTTGCGTTTTGGTAAGTGGCCATATATTGCTCGCAAAACCCGCTTCTGACGATTATGTGCTCATCAGGCATTTGCTGAATAAGTTGGTGGAAATAGAACCGCAGTTCGCTGGGAGTATATATTTTGTGGATCGTCTAAACGATGCTGATGCTTACATTGCTACTGGAAGTGACAACACGGCTCGTTATTTTGAATATTATTTTTCTAAAAAACCCAATATCATTAGGAAGAACAGGACTTCGGTAGCCGTACTCAATGGTTCCGAAAGTACAGAGGAGCTGGCTGCGTTGGGTGAGGATATTTTCCAGTATTATGGCTTAGGTTGCCGGAATGTTTCAAAGCTCTTTGTTCCTGTGGGATATGATTTTACCAAGTTCTATGAAGCTATTGATTCTTTTGCTTCGGTCGGTTTGCATCACCATAAATACTTTAACAACTATGAATACAACAAGTCGATTTTGCTGGTCAATCGCGTGATGCATTTTGACAACGGTTTTTTACTGTTAAATGAAAGTGAGTCGCTGGTCTCGCCGATTAGTGTTGTCCATTTTGAATATTACAATACTCCGGAGGAAGTTGCAACGAAGCTGGCCACTACGGCCGAAAAGATTCAATGTGTTGTGGCGAATGAAGAAATGGGCTTAAATAATTCAGTTGCATTTGGTGCAGCCCAAAAGCCTGGAATTTCCGACTATGCCGACAATATAGATACCATGGCATTCCTTTCGCAATTATAATAATGACTTTGAACCGATGAGGATATTTTCCTCATCGGTTGGTTACCATATAGAACC